>DRQI01000164.1 GCA_011330545.1 Flavobacteriia bacterium | reverse complement strand
AATTTTATATTCGATAAATTTTATATGCCAAAAGGCGGAAAAGTCTATTTGTACAATGATGATAGGTCAGATTTGTTAGGAGCCTATACCGATATTCAAAATCAAAAAAGCGGTATGTTGGGTACTTGGCTGGTAAAAGGCGATAGAGTTTGGATTGAATATTACGAACCCAAAGAAGTAAAAGGGCAAGGTAAATTACACATTGCAAATGCTACTCATGGGTACAGAACTAAAGAAACCTATCAAAAAGTCTTAGGAGATTCGGGTGATTGTAATCATGACGTAGACTGCCCTATAGGTGCAGACTGGGAGCAGCATCGAGACAATAACAAAAAGTCTGTTGCCCTCATACTAAATAATGGTAATGATTGGTGTTCAGGAGCCCTTATCAATAATACCAATAATGATCAGACCCCTTATTTGCTAACTGCAAATCACTGTATCGATGGGCAAAACACAGCCAATTGGGCTTTTCGATTTGGTTGGATAAGCCCAAATCCGGTATGTGCAGCAACCACAGCAAGTACTAACGGCCCTACCAATATGACCATTAGCGGAGCCACCGTAAAAGCCAATAATGCGAATTCTGATTTTGCATTGCTAGAGTTAAATAGTGCAATTCCTGCTAACTGGAACAGAGTTTGGGCAGGTTGGGACCGGTCAGATACAAACCCTGCATTTGTAGTAGGTATTCATCACCCTTCAGGAGATATTATGAAAATATGTAGAGATGATTCAGGAGTAATAAAAAAACCTAATGGAAGCCCTACAGCCCAAACTTGGGAGATTACTTCTGCCGGAAATGGCTGGGAAATAGGGGTTACAGAACCCGGTTCGTCAGGGTCGCCGTTATTTGATGACAATGGGCGAATCATCGGGCAACTCTTTGGAGGTGGTGCTGCTTGTAGCGGAACCAATGATAACAACGCATTAGATTATTACGGCCGGTTTGGCGTGTCTTGGGCAGCCGGAGGGAATGCCACTAACCAATTAAAAGATTGGTTAGACCCCGTTGGAAGCAACCCAACTACCCTAGAAAGTTTGCCACCCTTACAAGTCTTTGCGTTAGATGGCTCGGCTTCATCTAGTATTCCTGATATTGTTTGTGGTACTTTTGATGTTACCCCAACTATTGTAGTTCGCAATGCCGGTTCTACCACACTGACAAGCCTTACCATAAATTGGGATATTGACGGAGGTGCTTCAACGGTGATTAATTGGACAGGTTCACTGGCACAGAATGAAACTGAAAATATTGTATTATCACCTATAACGGTCACATCGGGAGCACATATATTTAATGTTAGCAGTACCAATCCTAACGGAGGTACAGATGAAAACACCACCAATGATGTGAGTGCTACTAATTTTTCTTTGACGGATGAATTTAATACCTCTCAAGTACATTTAGAATTATTGACTGATGATTTTTCAAATGAAACCACTTGGGAATTTAAGGATAGTAACGGAACAGTGTTGGGTAGCGGAGGCCCTTACGACGGAACCACACAAGACAATACCACTTTTACAGCAGCTTTTGATGTGGTTTTAGGAGAATGCTATTCTTTTGAGATTTTTGATAGTGCCGGAGATGGAATTTGTTGCGGTTATGGTATCGGCAACTATTCATTAACAACAGATGATAATACTGTAATTATAAGTAGTTCAGGGCAGTTTGGCAGTTCAGAATTAACCGAAATGAATATAAAAACAACCTTAGCGGTAAATGACCAATTTTTAGAAAATAATATTACCCTGTACCCCAATCCTACTACCGGAATAGTTCAAATAAGGGCTACCGGATTGATAGGCGATTTAAAATATGAAGTTTATAATATGCTAGGGCAAACCTTATTGGCTAATAAATTAACTACTGCCGGCATATCTTTGGGTAATTTTCCTAATGCTGTTTATTTTGTTAAACTTACTGAAGTTGAAACCAATAGAAGTTTGGTTAAAAAAATGGTGTTGAACAAATAAATAAGTAAAACGATGAACTGATTTTGCCCTGTTCTAGCAGGGCTTTTTTTATAACAAATGCTAACAAAACAAGACATACGTGCCCTAACAAAAGAGCAATTACGCTTATTTTTTACTGAAAATGGCGATAAAGCCTTTCGAGGAAACCAAGTATATGAATGGCTATGGCATAAAGCCGTACATTCTTTTGATGCCATGACCAATTTATCAAAAGAAACCAGAGCCATGCTTGATGAAAACTTTGTCATCAATCATATAAAAGTACATCATATGCAACGCTCAAATGACGGTACCATTAAAAACGCTATTAAACTATACGATAATTTATTAGTTGAATCGGTATTGATTCCAACAGATACCAGAACTACGGCCTGCGTTTCGAGTCAAGTGGGCTGTAGTTTAGATTGTACTTTTTGTGCTACCGCCCGTTTGAAACGGATGCGGAATTTAAATCCCGATGAAATTTATGACCAAGTAGTAGAAATTGATAAGCAGAGTAGGCTTTATCACAACCATAAACTATCAAATATTGTTTTTATGGGGATGGGAGAGCCGTTGCTCAACTATAAAAATGTACTTGCCGCTATTGATAAAATCACTTCAGACGAAGGCTTAGAAATGTCACCGCGGAGAATTACATTGTCTACTGTCGGTATTCCGAAAATGATTAAAAAGTTAGCCGACGATGGCGTAAAGTTTAAGTTGGCAGTATCCTTACATTCGGCCATTGATGAAGTCCGCTCTAAGATGATGCCCATCAATAAAAAAAGCAATTTGGCAGCACTATTAGAATCGCTTCACTATTGGTACGCCGGCACCCAACGTATCATTACTTTTGAATATGTGGTTTGGAAAGGTATTAACGATACCCAACAAGATATTGACGCCTTGGTAAACTACTGTAAACAAGTGCCGTCTAAAGTAAATTTAATAGAATACAATGCCATTGATGCTGATGGATTTCAACAGGCTTCTCCCGAAACGATACAGCATTATGTAAAAACATTAGAGGCAAACCGCATTGTGGTAAATGTACGCCGAAGTAGGGGTAAAGATATTGATGCCGCCTGTGGGCAGTTAGCGAATAAAATAGGTTAAATTTCCAATTGTATTTGTCGAAAAATGAAGTTTTACCCAATTCACTACTTTAAACCCTTCTAGCGTTTAAAACGCTGGAAGGGTTAGGTTTCGTTCGTTTATTACTCTTCCAACAACTCATTAATAGCATCCAAATTAGGCGCTAAAATAATTTCAATACGCCTGTTTTTGGCTTTTCCTGCTGCCGAAGCATTACTGGCAACGGGCACATATTTACTACGTCCTGCCGCCGTTATTTGCTTGGGGTTGACATGGTGCGTTACTAAAATACGTACAATGGCCGTAGCGCGTTTGGTAGACAAATCCCAGTTGTCAGTTACCGCGCCTTTACCGCTATAAGGCACATTATCAGTATGCCCCTCTATCAATACATTAATATCAGGATTTTCACGTAATACCCCCGCTAAATTTACCACCGCATTACGCCCTTGGCTGCCAACCGCCCAACTACCCGAGCTAAACAATAATTTATTTTCCATAGAAACATATACTTTGCCGTTTTTGCGTTCTACCGTTAAGCCCTTGCCTTCAAAACCTTGTAAGGCTGCCGAAACGGCATCTTTTAGTTGTTGCATTTTGGCCTCTTTGGCAGCAATCAAACCCTCTAGTTCATCAACGCGCTTTGAACGGGCATCCAACTCTTTTTGTAGTTTTTCTAAACGGGCACTTTCTAGGGCTAATGTTGACTCTTTTTCTTGAAGTTGTACCAGTAATTGCCGGTTCTGTTTTTCTTTTTCAGACAATTGCTCGGCACTTAATTGTGAGAGTGCATCATATTCTTTTTCAAGCCTGGTTTTTTTGTCTTCTAACTGATCAACAGCATTGGCTAATTTTCCTTTTTCACTAGACAGTTTTCCAATTTCTGCTTCTAATGCTAGCTTACTTTCTTCCAGTTCTTTTTTCTTGGCGATTAAGTCTTGATTTTCGCCAAATAACGACGAATTATTATCTTTTAATTTATTGTACTTTTCCTCTAATTCAGTGTATACTTTTTTTGTAACACAAGAAGTAACCAGGCTTAGTGTCAGGATAATTAAAACTATTTTTTTCATAATACTATTTTTTTAAAATTGTAATTAAACGAGAAACTTCTGTCTTCGTGCTTCCGTCTTCAAACATTACACTATTTCAACGCCAATAGGGCAATGGTCAGAATGTTTGGCTTCGGGTAAAATATAGGCTCTTTTCAAACGCTCTCTTAAAGGTGCCGAAGCCATGCAATAATCGATGCGCCATCCTTTGTTATTATTTCGGGCATTGGCTCGGTAACTCCACCAACTATAATTATGGGGAGCATCGTTAAAATGCCTAAAAGTATCGATAAAGCCACTATCCATAAACTTGCCAATCCATTCGCGTTCAACAGGTAAAAACCCTGAAGTATTTTTATTGGCTATCGGATTGTGAATGTCAATCGCTTTGTGGCAAATATTATAATCTCCGCAAATCACTAAATTCGGAATTTCTTTTTTTAAAGTATTTACATACTCTAGAAATTCTGCCAT
The DNA here is from genome assembly GCA_011330545.1 of Flavobacteriia bacterium. Classification (GTDB taxonomy): domain Bacteria; phylum Bacteroidota; class Bacteroidia; order Flavobacteriales; family Flavobacteriaceae; genus Aureibaculum. The sequence continues at coordinate 2,444 of DRQI01000164.1, read as the reverse complement.
ATAATTGAGTTTAAAATCCAACCGGGCATCATTGGTTCCGGACGGAAGATATAAACTCATTACCGAAACCGTATCAAAATCCAATCGCAAATTGCGCCCTTCAAAATCCATTGTTTCAATGCCTGTGCCGTATTCAACATGGTTGGGTTCAATTTTTGACAACACCGCAACACTGCTATATCCTTTTTTTTGTGCCGAAAACCAATAATGATAAGGATAACCGGCTTTTTCAAAAATACTTAGGTCTAACTGCTCTTTGTGTGCTTTGGTTTCTTGAAGGCAGATTACATCAGGATTTGCCGCTTGCAGCCATTCACTAAACCCTTTTTTTAGTGCTGCCCTTATTCCGTTTACATTATATGAGATGATATTCATTTTTTATGTTGATAGCATTTTTATGCAAAGTACGCAAAGATTAGTAACTTATGAGCTAGGGCTTTTCATATATCTCTCGTAATTTCCTGCGCATTACTTTACCGGATGCCGTTCTTGGCAATTCTTTAATTTTTACCAAATCAGCAACTTTAAAAAGCGGGTTCAACTGTTTTTTAATACTGTCTTTGGCCATGGCATATCGTTCTTCATCAGAAAAATCAGCTGTTTTTTCTACATAATAAATTACCAATAAGCTAGGCCCTCCTCCGCTAGGCGAAACGGCAATAGCCGCTGTTTCTTTTATAAAAGGCAGGCTGTTAACAATAGCTTCTATCTGTACAGAGCTCACTTTAATGCCCCCTAAGTTCATGGCATCATCTATTCTTCCTTGAGCTTTGTAATAGCCATTTTCTAACCGTTCAAGTTGGTCGCCATGACGGCGTAGTGGTTGCCCTCGAAATGTTGGAGTGCCTTCAAAGTAAACCTTGTGATGATTTCTGTTGAGTAATGAATTTGACAAACCCATGATAGGCGGAATCAAAAAAAGCTCACCTTTGGTTGCCGGTTGATGTTTTTCATCTAGCAATACAAATTCGCCACCTAAGGCTTGCGTAGAAAATGTACTGGCAATATTAGGCTGTACCATCGTACTGGTAACATAACCACCACCTATTTCGGTACCGCCACAATATTCAATAACAGGTTTGACATTGGCCAATTGCATTAAATATTCCATTTCTTTCGGATTGGAAACTTCTCCTGTAGAACTAAAACATTTTATGGTATTCCAATCCATATTTTCATTGCATCGGGTTTTCATCCAATTCTTTACAATACTGGGTACCACTCCCAACATGGTTACTTTGGCATTTTGTACAAATTCACCGAACCCGGTGCCCATGGGTGCTCCGTAGTATAATGCTATCGATGCTTTGTTGATTAAGGCGGCAAAAATAAGCCAAGGCCCCATCATCCAGCCTAAATTGGTAGGCCAACAAACCACATCGCCGGGTTGTATATTGTGATGATAATATCCGTCTGAAGCCCCTTTGATAGGCGTTGTATGAGTCCAAGGAATGGCTTTTGGCTCGCCTGTGGTACCCGAAGAAAATAAAATGGTAATGGTATCATCGGGCGATTGGATAACACTGTTAAAATCGGTTTTATCCGATAAAAAATCATCCCAATATATATCTTCAGGCCTCAATTGAATTTCAGTATTTGAGGCTTTTATTACCACTGCTTTGGGTGCCGCAGCTTCTACTACTTTTTGATATAAAGGAAGCGTTTTTCCGGCTCTTAGCAATACATCTTGTGTAAAAATGATTTTGGGCTGGGTAATTTTTAAACGGACAGAAATTTCATTGGGGGTAAAACTATCTGCGATGGTGGCTACCGGATTTCCGGCTTTGATAGCTGCTAAATAAATAGCTACGGCTTCTAAAGTCATCGGCATATCTATGGCGATGGTATCGCCAACCTGTATGTTTAAATTTCGTAAACTATTGGCAATTTTGTTGACTAGGTTTTCCAAGCCTTTTTGCGATATTTTTTCAAGGGTACCGCCTTCTTTTTGAAAAATAACTGCTGTTGCCTCAGCATCATTTTGAAAGCAACTGTCAACAATGTTTAATTGGGCTCCTTGTAGCCATTGCGGTTGCTCTATGCCGTTTGAAATATCGAGAATGCTTGAAAACGGTTGTTGTAATTGTATGCCTAAATTAGCTACGGTTTCTTGCCAGAAATCTTCTTTGTGTTGTACTGACCATTGCCAGAAATCTTCATAGGTAGTAAAATGATGGCCTTGCATCATTTTATAGATGTTGCTTTGTTGTATTATTTCTCTAGTAGGTGTCCAAAAAGCCTTCAATTCAAATCTTTTAATACTGGTTTCTAAAATTTATTCTAACTAAAATAGCCTTTTTCTGTAATGCCAACATCGCGTTATCTAAACAGGTTCAACGATTGTTACCATGTGTCGTCTTCGTTTCCATCACTACCTTCATGTTCTTTTTTATACTTTTCACAATCTAGTTCAATGCTTAAGTTGGCAGGTTTAGTGAAGGGTT
>DRQI01000163.1 GCA_011330545.1 Flavobacteriia bacterium | reverse complement strand
TGGCCCGAAGCTCCTTGATTGCCCATTTGCGTAACCACTTTATATTGATTGGCAGCTTTTGTCAACATTCTGGTTTCATAGATATCATGTGCCAATGGCTTTTGAACATACACGTGTTTTCCTGATTTTATAGCTGCCATTGCAATAACAGCATGTGTATGATCGGGTGTTGAAACGGTAAGGGCATCAATATCTTTTATTTCATCTAATACTTTTCGATAATCTTTATACCGTTTTGCCTTAGGGAATTTCTTTAAAGCTTTTGCCGCCCTATTCCAATCTACATCGCAAATGGCTGCGATATTGGAGGAACCATTATTCCAAACATTTATCGCATCAGAATACCCCTTGCCTCCGCCTCCAATAACGGCAATATTTAATTTATCACTTGGCGGAATGAACCCTTTGCCCAAAACATGCCTGGGAACAATACTTATTCCTGCAAAAGCAATGGCGGTATTTTTTATAAATTGTCTTCTTTTGATCATATCTTTATGATACTATTAACTACGAACAAACAATACTCTCATAGATTAGCTTCAGCTTATATTTTTATTTGGTTAATCAGGTTTATCAGCACTTATCACATATTGAATTCCCCCTAAGATGTGTTTTAAAAAAGTAGCATCTTGATAGCTCGCTTTGGTATGTCCTAATCCGGTATAAAATACTTTTCCTCCATCAAATTTATGATACCAAGCAATCGGGTGATTTTGCCCGTTTTTGCCTCCGATATATGAACTTTCATCTAGTTTCATCAAAACCTTTATTGCCGGATTAATTTCCTTATAATTATACCACTCGTCAAATTTCAGCCATTCGCTGCCTAAAAAGGCCGTTGCTGGATGTTTGTGGTTTACGACTTTTATCTTAGCCTGTTGTCGTTTAGGGTGGCTTTCAAAATAGGCGCCCACCATTTTACCATACCAAGGCCAATTATATTCTGTATCTGCTGCTGCATGAATACCGACAAATCCTCCGCCGTTATTGATAAATATTTTAAATTTTTCTTGTTGGGCATCATTTAAAATATCACCGGTAGTACTTAAAAAAACAACTGCTTTGCAACTATCTAGCAATGACACCAATTCGTCAGCATCTTCGGTTGCCTGTACCGAAAAATTATTCTCTTTTCCTAAAGTGGCTATACTTTTAATACCATCTTCTATAGATGCATGGCGATATCCTTGTGTTTTAGAAAATACAATAATTTTGGGTAATTTTTGGGCATAGCTATTACTCAATAAGAGTATGCTTATTACAATGTAACACCTGTAAAGCAACGATAGAGATTTCATTGTATTTGTTATAGTTATCAAACTGATATGTTCAAGTAACAGTTGAGTTTATTTTATGGATTCTACTGCTATTCTATTGTATAATGCCTTTTGACTGAGTGTAATGAGCCTGTTCGTCAAACAGGGAATCTCTGAGATTTCTCGCCGTTCATTACTCTCTCTGTCAAAATGACACTACCGTTAATATAATTTATCCTCTAAATTTATTGTAGCGCCCTTTTATTTATAATGACCATCTTTTTCCTCCGGTAGCTTCTTCTACTGAGATACAGCCTAATTGCACGCCCGGAATCGGGTCATAGGCCAATACTTCTTCGCCAATTTTTTGACTTGTTCTATATGCCCAAACACTTGTTCCTCTCAATCCGTAAAGGGCATTTAAAACCTTCTGTTCTTCATCAGAAAATTTTTCTTGTTCTTCTTTAGAGGCCTTTAAATAGGTTGCCAATAGCGTGTCGTAATCGGCCGTTTTCAATGTTGAAGCCGGTTTTTTTTCAGAAACTTGCAAGGCATCCATAATGGCTTCTATTCCGCTTTTATATTCTTTTTGTTTTTGTTCGTCAAGAGCCTTATTGGCATATACATCGATAAATTCAGGAACATTGACATCTAAAGCTCCCGGCGATGCTTCTGTCTTAGGCAATATCAGGTCAACTAAATTTCTCAGTACCACTCCTTCATCTATGGTTAAAAATGAAGGTTTCCAAGAAACTACATCTGTTTTACAGCTTTGTAATAAACTTATCACCGTAGGTGTTGCTACCAAATAGCCCATTGAGAACCCTAATCCTTTTAATGCTTCTCTTCTGTCCATACTATTATGCTTTATTTTTTTTGAGTTGTTTTGCGGCGTGGTTTGCGGCTCTGGCCGTTAATGCCATATAGGTCAGTGAAGGGTTCTGGCATGCCGAAGAGGCCATGCAAGCTCCGTCAGTAACATAGACATTAGGAACGCTATGTATTTGATTGTGTTTGTTCAATACCGAAGTTTTAGGGTCTCTACCCATACGGGCTGTTCCCATTTCATGGATTCCGATACCGGGTGCATATTCGCGGTTAAAAGTATTGATATCTTTGAACCCTGCTTTTTCTAACATATCAACGGCTTGTTGCACCATATCTTTGCGCATTTCGAGTTCATTTTCCCTCCACTGTGCATCAAAGGTTATGGTGGGCAATCCCCATTCGTCTAATCTATCATAGTCTAGGGTCATTTTATTGTCATGGTTTGGCAGGCATTCTCCAAATCCTCCTAGGCTCATTCTCCACCCACCGGGTTCTAACATTTTTTCTTTATACCCGGCACCGTAGCCTAATTCGGCAACATGCTCGGTAATAGTACCTCTTCCGGCACCTCCTTGATAACCGAAACCTCTTAAATATTTTTTATGTGTGGCTT
>DRQI01000162.1 GCA_011330545.1 Flavobacteriia bacterium | reverse complement strand
TGAAACGGGTTCGCCCGAAATTGATATAGCGGCGGCATATTTAGCCAATACGCTACACAGCTATTCTGTACAACCTGCCGGAAAAAATAATAGTTTTTATCAATATGTGCCGCTAGAAAAAATTAGTGCCGCTAAAAATTTAACCATCCAATTAAACCATATTAATTCTGAAAAACTGCTTCCATTACATGCCAATAATATTGATTTTGACGGTGCTGTGATTTATCTTAATTATGGATTGGAAGACGATTATAAAAATAAGGATGTAAAGGGCAAACTAATTATTGTGAAAGCGGGAACTTCTGAAAAAAACGATATTAGAGCCGCTTTTGGAAGCTCTAGAAAAAAAAGAAAATTAGCAAAAGAAAACGGAGCGATAGGTTTGATTGAATTGAGTAATGCCAACGATGCTCTGTGGAATCAAATATCACATTATTTTAAGGGGGAAAAGATTCAATTGGCAAATTTAAACAAACAACAATCGATTCATTTATGGCTACAAGACGTTGATGGAAGTATTGCAAATCAATTGTCATCGGCAAAAAACATTACCGGAAAGTTATCTATTTCGGGTATCGATAAAAAATTAATTATGTCTAGAAATGTAGTTGGTATGGTAGAAGGAACCGATTCGAAACTAAAAGAAGAATTTGTCATCTATTCTGCACATTATGACCACAATGGCGTTGGCAAGCCAAACGCCGAAAACGATTCAATTTACAACGGGGCTCGTGACAATGCTGTGGGTACTGTTACAGTATTAAGTGCTGCGCAAAACATTGCTAAATACCCTACCAAACGATCTGCTTTGTTTATTTTATTTACAGGTGAAGAAAAAGGATTATTAGGCAGCAAATGGTATGTTGAACATCCGGTAATTCCGTTAGAAAAAATGGTCTATTGTTTTAATAGCGATAACGGAGGGTATAATGACATCACTAAAGCCACTATCATTGGCCTGAATAGAACCACGGCAAGCGAACATATTAAGAGTGCGGCAACTCAATTCGGGCTCACGGCTATTGACGACCCATCACCTGAACAGGGTTTATTTGACAGGTCTGACAATGTGCATTTTGCAAAAAAAGGCATTCCTGCACCAACATTTAGTTTGGGGTTTACGGCTTTTGATGCCGAAATTAATAAATATTACCATCAAGTAACTGACAATCCTGACACATTAGATTACGATTATTTGGTCCAGTTTTTTAAATCGTATGTATTGGCTTGCCGATTCATCGCCAATGATTCGGAAACTCCTTTTTGGGTTGAAGGCGACAAGTATTATGAAGATGGCAAAAAGTTATACGGCAAAGAATAAAGACATCATACGTTCAATGCTAATCTTTGTTACTACTATTTCACTTTAATTCTAAAGGCTTCGGTATCTTCCAGTTTACCAACTAAGATGTCATTCTCTTTCACTTTACCGACACCTGCAGGGGTTCCGGTAAAAATAATATCGCCTTTTTTTAAGGTAAAGAATTGAGATACATAGGCTAGTAACTCATCTATTTTCCATAACATCGCTTTTGTATTTCCATCTTGTACTACCACCTCATTTTGAAGTAATTGAAAATGTAAATCGGTTAAATCAAATTGCTCTTTTGGATAGAATTTTCCTACAACAGCACTCCCGTCAAAGGCTTTGGCTTTTTCCCACGGCAAGCCTTTTTCTTTGCATATTGCTTGTATATCCCTAGCCGTAAAATCAATTCCCAAACCTATTTCATCATAATACTTATGGGCAAATTTTGTGTCGATATATTTACCTACTTTGTTAATTTTTACCAGTACTTCTACTTCGTAATGGATATCACTAGAAAACGGCGGAATAAAAAAAGGCATTTTTTTGGGTAAAATAGCCGAATCGGGCTTTAAAAATACTACGGGCTCTAAAGGCCTTTCATTGGCCAATTCTTCAATGTGTTTGGCGTAATTACGCCCGATACAGATAATCTTCATAAAATTGTTAGTGTGTTAGTGTGTAATGGCAAATCACCTATCTAAAATCAGTATTCAATTAAGGAATCCATTTTTTTTCAAAATTAGGTTTGCGTTTTTCTAAAAAGGCATTCCGCCCTTCTTTGGCTTCATCAGTCATATATGCCAATCGGGTAGCTTCACCGGCAAATACTTGTTGGCCAACCATGCCGTCGTCTGTTAAATTCATAGCGAATTTTAACATTTTAATAGAGGTTGGCGATTTTTCGAGTATTTCTTGTGCCCATTGATAGGCGGTTTCTTCTAGTTCATCATGCGGTATTACGGCATTGACCATTCCCATTTCATAGGCTTCCTGTGCCGAATAATTTCTTCCTAAAAAGAATATTTCACGGGCTCTTTTTTGTCCTACCATCTTCGCTAAATATGCCGAACCGTATCCTCCGTCAAAACTGGTAACATCGGCATCTGTTTGTTTGAAAATGGCATGTTCTTTACTGGCCAATGTCAAATCACAAATTACATGTAGGCTATGGCCGCCGCCTACGGCCCATCCGGGAACGACGGCAATGACCACTTTAGGCATAAAACGTATTAAACGTTGTACTTCCAGAATATTTAACCTATGATATCCGTCTTCGCCAACATATCCTTGATGGCCTCTTGCCTTTTGGTCGCCGCCACTGCAAAAAGAATATACCCCGTCTTTGGTAGAAGGCCCTTCTGCCGATAACAATACCACGCCGATATCGGTATCTTCTAGTGCATCATAAAAAGCATCGTATAATTCTTTGGTTGTTTTCGGGCGAAAAGCATTGCGTACATTTGGCCTGTTAAAGGCTATTCTGGCTACTCCTTTGCACTTTTTGTAGGTGATATCTTCGTACTTTTTTGCAATTTTCCAATCTATCTGTATCATATTTTACGATTTTATTCGTTTGTAAAGATAGAATTAATGAAAAAGACTAAAAAATTAGTCTCATAAAAACTAAAAAAATTGTTACAGATTATGAAGAAATTGTACATCAAACTCTTCTTTATTTTGTTTTCTGTTGCCGTATCCGCCCAGAATGTGCATACAGAAACTTTTGAATCACTAGAATTAAGTGGTGAATTGAATAGTGAGAGAACGCTAAAGATTTATGTACCCGATTCTTATAAACTAGACTCAACGCGTGTATACCCGTTAGCTATTGTGTTAGATGCCGAATACCTATTTGATGTGTATGTGGCCAATTCTAAACTTTTTGCGTTGAGAGATAAGGCTCCTGAGCAAATTGTTGTTGGTATTTACCAAAATCAAAAAAATGAACGCAAAACCGACTGTGGGGTAAATCTCAATAGTATGCTTACTGAAAGCAGTTCTAAGTTTTATAAATTTATTAAGAACGAATTGATAAGTTATATTGAAGACAAATATAGAATTTCTCCGTTTAAAACCATTGTAGGCAATACGATTACTGCAAATTTCAGTAATTATTTTATGGTTGAAAAGAACCCTATTTTTAATGCCTATATCAATATCAACCCCAGTTATTCGAGAGATATTGCCGAATTGTTTAACGGTAAGATACCGAATTTGAATACTAATACTTATTATTATTTGAATACGGGCAATTACAACGGAAAAAAGAAAGACAAGTTTATTGAGAGTATCTACTATGTGCTGAAAAATTTCGAAAATGAGAATTTTAAATACAAATACGATACGTTTAGCAATGCAACCAAAACCTCGTCTATAGGGCAAGCCATACCTTCTGCCTTGGCACATATTTTTGCGATGTACTCTTCTATTTCAAAAGAAGAATTTGATGAAAATATTGCAGATTTGAGTCCGGCTGAAGCCATTGAGTACCTGGAAAAGAAATATGTTGAAATTCAATACTTATTTGGCGCTAATTTAAAGATAAGGCAACGTGATATTTTTGCTATTGAGTCTATTATTTTAGATAAAGAAGAAGGCGACTATTTAGAAGAATTTGGCAAAATGATTAATAGGCTGTACCCTGAATCTCCTATTGGCGATTATTATATCGGGCAGTATTATGAAACCGGAAACAACTTGAAAAAAGCCTTAAAATATTATAAAAACGGCTATGCTAAAATTTCTAGTGACGACCCTAATGCCGATGGGTATTTTCAAAACGTAGAGCGTGTTTTAGCCAAGCAAAAAAGTTTAAAAGGCGGAAATGAAGATGAAGCTCAAGAAGATATTATTGAAGACGACGCCGTGGATGAAAGTAACTCCGGAGAAGGGAAATAAGGTTAAAACGGAAAAATATAAAATAAAAAAAGCTACTTTAAGAGTAGCTTTTTTTGTTTTGTAGTAAAAATTGAACCTTATTATTTATATACAGATTCTTTACCAAATTCTTTGCATAATAAATAATAGAACATGGCTCTGTATTTATTTCTGTTAGAGCTTCCCATTTTTTCGCATACCTTTTTAATAGCTTCGTCTAATTTAGGACTGTCTTTTAATCCTAATTTTTTGATAAGGTAGTTATTTTTAACAGTAGCAAGCTCACTCTCATCAGTACAAGAAACCGAAGCAGCGTCTCTATTATATATTGAAGGGCCACAGCCAATAGTAACTTTAGTTAATAAATCCATATCAGCATTTACACCGCATTTAGATTTAAGTTCGCTGGCATACAATGCGATTAGTTCGTCTCTTTTACTCATAATTTTTTATTTTAAAATTGGTTAATAAATAAGCCATTAAATATGACTTTCAAATATAAAGATTTTTTTAACACTTTTCAACTTAAGTTTTTAACAAAAAGTTTTTTTTATTTTATAAAAATTTAAAATATTCTTTTAATACAAAATCATTGGCCGTAGTTGGCGTGAAAATTTCTAATAATTTTGGCTTATCCTTATTTATGTAAAATACCTCCAGCTGTTCTTTCAAATCTCTTTCATTATTGGCAGTATGGTATTCCAGATGGTACATTTCGCATAATTGTTTTGCTGTTAACCGATGGGGCGCTTCAAAATAATTTAATGCATTGGTAGTACTCGGGCCGGGTATAAACCTAAAAATACCGCCACCTCCATTATTTATCAATATGATTCTGAAATCATTTCTCATATAATTATTCCACAAGGCATTGCTGTCGTACAAAAAACTAATATCTCCGGTAATTAATACCGTTGTTTCTTTAACTGCCAATGCGGCACCAATAGCTGTTGCGGTACTTCCGTCAATACCACTGGTACCTCGGTTGCAAAATACCCGTAAAGAGCCTTGAATATCAAATAGTTGTGAATATCGTATAATTGAACTGTTGCCCAATTGTAATTGTATATTTGCAGGCAAATGGTTTACAACAATATCAAAAACTTTTAAATCGGAAAACACCGCTTTTGCCAAAAATTGTTGATGTTTTTCTTTTCGTTGTTTTTTTAGGGTCAGCCCGAAGTCTCGATAAGTACTCTTTAGCGGGTGTACCAATGGTAAAAACACCTCAAAAAATAACGTAGCTGTTGTTTTAACATGTTGTGTAAGGCAATGATAGGTGTCGGGGGCATTTTCGGCATCAATGTGCCAGTGCTCTCTAGGCCGATACGTGCGTAAAAATTGTTTTATTTTTTTTGAGACTATCATTCCGCCTAATGTGAGGAGTATCTCGGGCTGTAATTTTTCAAATTCTTTATCGGTTAACGGAAATATCAATTGATCGATATTATTGATAAATACAGGATGATGTACATTAGAAATGGTCTCTGTAAAAACCAATACTGATGGGTCTTTTGCCAACTCTGCTAATTGTTCTTGTAATTCTTTATTTGGAAAATGGCTCCCTATCAACACCATTTTTTTTGTTGCTTTATTCCATTGTGCAGCATATTTGGTAAGACTCCCCTTTAACCTTACTTGTTTTGTCAACACTTCTTTTACAGCTATTTTTTTTATGGATAATTTGTCGGTAATTTCATACAAAGGTTCATCAAAAGGCACATTGATATGTACCGGCCCATGTTTTTCGATAGCTGTTTTAAATGCCGTTTCCAACTGTTGTTTATTATCGGCTTCATAGCGTCTGCCTTCGCTTAGGTTGGCATTGTATAAGCTGTGGTTTTTAAAGACATTTTCTTGCCGGA
>DRQI01000161.1 GCA_011330545.1 Flavobacteriia bacterium | reverse complement strand
TTTTGCCGAGAATGATATCTTATCGTTTATTCATATTTCATATATCGAATTTGAGGTTTTAAAAAGACAAATTCCCAAAACCAATATTGTGTATTTGAGTAGCTCTGCCTTGCAATTGGAAGAAGTTTTTTTATCAGCATCTAAAGGAAAAGAAAAGCGTAAGAGAATTGCCGAACAAATTGCCGTTTTTTCAATTAAAGACATACAAAATACAGCGCCTCAAACTTCGGCAGATTTGCTAGCCGAAATTCCCGGAATTAAAGTTCAAAAATCACAAGCAGGAGGAGGAAGTCCGGTACTGAGAGGGATGGAAGCCAATAGGGTGTTATTGGTTGTTGACGGGGTAAGAATGAATAATGCCATTTATAGAAAAGGGCATTTGCAAAATTCTATTACCGTAGCACCTACCACTTTAGATAGAGTAGAGATTATTTTTGGGCCTTCATCGGTTATTTATGGTTCAGATGCATTAGGAGGAGTGATTCACTATTATACCAGAAAACCTATGATTAGTGAAAAATTCCAAACTAATATTTCATTATTAAACCGTTATAGTAGCGTAAATGATGAGTTTACAACACACGCCGGAGTAGAATTATCCTCAAAAAAAATGGCCTCCTATACCGATATATCGTATAGTAAATTTGGTGATGTACGAATGGGAAAAACCCGAAATCACGGATTTAAAGATTGGAGTCGTGTTTTTGAATATTCTAACAATACCATAAGTTTTTACAATCCGATTCCGGTGGCTAATTCCAATCCCAATATACAAAGAAATACCGCATATAATCAAACAGACGTATTGCAGAAATTTTATATTCCTTTATCAAAAAAAACCGATATTACTTTTAATTTTCAGTACAGTGCATCATCCGATATTCCGAGATTCGATAGGTTAACCGAACGTAGGAATGGCGAATTGCGTTTTGCCGAATGGTACTACGGGCCCCAAAAACGATTGCTGCTATCCTCACAGTTAGAAGTACAGCCCCAAAAAAAATGGATGAAGCAAGGAACCATTACTGTAGCTTATCAAGACATACATGAATCGAGAATCAACAGAAAATTTACCAGTTTAAACAGAACGATCCGTAAAGAAAAAGTAGCTGTTTTTAGTATCAATGGCGATTTTTCGATACCCTTAACCCCAACAGAAGATCGGATTTTATCGTATGGCCTAGAATTTACCCATAACGATGTTACCTCAACCGCCCAAGGAAAAACACTCGCCGTTAACGGAAATGAAATCATCGGATTTTCAGATACTTTTAAAGTACAAACCAGGTATCCTGACGGAGGAAGCACCTATACTACCGCTGCTGCCTATATAGATTACAGGCAAGACATCAGTAAAAAATCTACCTTAAATACCGGAATCCGTTTTACGGATACACGTTTAACAGCTAAATGGATTGACGATACTTTTATTACCTTACCCGATAACGATATCTCACTTAACAATTCGGCAATAACAGCCACTTTAGGGTATATTTATAAGCCTTCAACAGCTTGGCAACTCAATGCAGTACTCTCTTCCGGATTCCGCTCGCCAAATATTGATGACATAGGTAAAGTAAGAGAAAAAGGAGGCAATGTAACAGTACCCAATATTAATTTAAGGCCTGAGTTTGCCTATAATGCCGAATTCGGTGTTTTAAAGTATATTAATGAAAAGAAATTCTTTGTAGGCTTAGCTACGTACTTCACCTTATTAGACAATTATATTGTAAGAGATCACTTTTTGTTAAATGGAAGTACTACCATTCTGTATGATGGCGAAATAGCGAATACCGTTGCCAATGTCAATAAAAATACAGCGTATATTATTGGTGGTACATTTACTATGAGAGGAAAGCTCTCAAAACGGTTTAAGGCAAATGCATCGATAACGTATACCAAAGGGCGTACCTATGATACCAAAGAGCCCTTGTCTTCCATTCCACCGGTTTTTGGCACGGTGGCAATTACGCATGAAAAAGGGCGTTTTGAAATGGGATTGGATTATAAATTTAGCGGAAGGAAAAAACCGTCAGATTACAATATTACCGAAACCATTGATAGGATAGAGCAAACTCCCATAACCGCTTCCGGTACATTTTACGGATCTCCGGCTTGGGCAACACTAAATTTTAATTCAAAGTACAGGGTATCAAAAAACATTGATTTTTTAATAGCTGTTGAAAATATTTTCGATATACACTACAAAGAATTTGCTTCCGGAATCAGCGCCCCCGGGCGTAACTTTTTATTTTCTTTGATGGCAAATTTTTAAGATTAAAGGGTTTATTAACTAAACGCATTCAAACCGGTTACATCCAATCCTGTAATAAGCAAGTGGATATCATGTGTACCTTCATAAGTAATAACCGATTCTAAATTCATCATGTGGCGCATGATAGAATATTCGCCTGTAATTCCCATTCCACCTAACATTTGCCTGGCTTCTCGGGCAATTTCAATGGCCATTTGCACATTGTTGCGTTTTGCCATTGATATTTGTGCCGAGGTAGCCTTGCCTTCATTGCGCAATACACCCAAACGCCAAGCCAATAGTTGCGCTTTGGTAATTTCGGTAATCATTTCGGCCAGTTTTTTTTGTTGCAATTGAAAAGCTCCGATAGGCTTTCCGAATTGAATGCGTTCTTTAGAATAGCGCAAAGCGGTATCATAACAATCCATAGCCGCGCCAATGGCTCCCCAGGCAATACCAAAACGGGCAGAATCCAAGCATCCTAGCGGCGCCCCCAATCCTGATTTTTTTGGCAGTAAATTTTCCTTGGGTACTTTTACATTGTCAAAAATCAATTCTCCGGTAGCTGAAGCCCGCAATGACCATTTGTTATGAGTTTCAGGGGTAGTAAACCCTTCCATGCCGCGTTCTACAATAAGTCCGTGAATTCTTCCTTCTTCATTTTTTGCCCATACAATGGCAATATCGGCAAAAGGTGCATTTGAAATCCACATTTTAGCCCCATTTAATAAATAATGGTCTCCGTTATCTTTAAAATTAGTAACCATACCACTGGGGTTAGAGCCATAATCAGGTTCCGTTAGTCCAAAGCAACCCATAAACTCTCCGGAAGCTAATTTTGGCAAGTATTTTTTACATTGTTCTTCGGTACCATATTTCCATATCGGATACATTACCAATGACGATTGTACAGAAGCTGTAGAACGAACGCCGGAATCACCCCTTTCAATTTCCTGCATTATCAATCCGTATGAAATTTGGTCAAGGCCTGCGCCCCCATATTCTTCAGGAATATACGGGCCAAAAGCACCAATTTCGGCAAGCCCATTAATAATTTGAGTAGGAAATTCGGCTTTTTGGGCGGCATCTTCAATGATAGGCGAAACTTCGCGTTTTACCCATTCTCTAGCAGCATCTCTTACCAATTTATGCTCGTCTGATAACAATTCATCTAAAAGATAATAATCGGGGGCTTGAAATAGGTCTTGGCTCATTTTAGAGAGGTTTAAATTTTTTTCAAAAGTACTAATAATAGCCTTTTATAATAGTCTTTTTTTTCAAATATTTTTTTGCATTACTACCGAAAAAAGAGAATAGAATTAAAATAAAGTAACCATTCAGCCACTCACATTTCGGCCATTAAAGGCTCTTTTTTCGCCTGTTTTGTGAAATTTTCCTTGCGTAGCCCTGCTATGCGTCAGAAAATTTCTATTCTCCATACAAAAAATTAGCTGTTTTCTACTTCAAAAAGGAGCAACTGAATAGTTACAAAATAAAAATAACAGAGAATCCTAGTTTTTAGTATTGGATAAAATTTTACGCCTGATTTAGTGAGGCCAACAAATTTTATAAATGGTTTTAGGCTTTAAAATGATTCAAACAGATATCATTTCAATGTTACAAAACGATTGGTTACTTTTGCTGTAATGCGATTTACACTCAAAAAACAAGAAAGGCTTAAAAGCAAAAAACTGTTGGCACAGTTATTTGAAAGAGGGAATTCACTAACACAGTTTCCGCTGCGGCTTATCTATTTAAAGGTAGAACACGCATCAAATTATCCTGTTCAGGTCGCTTTTTCAGTTCCGAAACGAAAATTTAAAAGGGCCGTAGATAGAAATAGGATAAAACGTCTTATGAGAGAAAGTTATAGGCAACATAAACACATTCTCTATAAAAATTTAGAAGATAAGTATATTTTAATGTGTATCTATACAGACGAAAAAGAGCATAAATACGTTGATATAGAAGAAAAAATAATACTTTTATTGAAGAAATTTATTAAAAAAATAAATTAAACGTATAATTAAAGGAACCGATTTGATATTTAAATGAGTTCATTATATAATTTTTTCTATAAAAGTACTGCCATTTTTTTGTATGAACGGTTTGGCAGTTGAAAAACAATTAATAACACACAAATGAAAAAGATAAAATATCTAAGTATGATAGCTTTATTGGTAACCGTAATAACGGTTTCAGTAGGTTATAAATCCGATTTTTTTGAAGTAGCAAAGCAAATAGAAATCTATACTACATTGTTCAAAGAGCTGAACATGTACTATATAGACGAGACAAATCCTGCCGAATTGACAGAACACGCTATTGATAATATGTTAAAGAATTTAGACCCTTATACGAGGTATTATGATGAACAAGGTGTCGAAAAAGCTAGAATCAATGCAGCCGGTGAATATGGCGGGATTGGTGCAGCTACTAAAATAGTAAATGAAAAACTGGTCATTGCAGAACCTTATGAAGATGCCCCTGCAGATAAGGCAGGAATTAAAGCCGGCGATGAAATAATAAAAATCAATGATGTATTAATTGATAAAACATCACTTGAAAACGCTGTATTATTATTAAACGGATTGCCCAATTCTAAAATTACGCTACAACTCAAAAGGCAAGGGAAACTATTTACTGCCGAATTAACAAGAGAAACGATTGATGTTGACCCCGTGCCATATCATCAAATGTTAGACGATGAGGTAGGCTATATTTCATTTATTAAATTCAATGCCAAAGCATCCACCCGCGTAAAAGAAGCCTTTGAAGATTTAAAGGTTCAAGGAATGAAAAAATTGGTTTTAGACATTAGGGGAAACCTAGGAGGCCTATTAAATGAAGCTGTTGAAATTACCAATTTTTTTGTCCCAAAAGACGAAGTAGTAGTCACAACCAAAGCGAAAGTAAAAAAATGGAGTGATACTTATAAAACAAAACGAGAGCCGTTAGATTTAGAAATTCCGATGGTAGTATTAATTGACCATTATTCTGCATCGGCTTCAGAAATTGTTTCAGGCTCATTACAAGATTTAGACCGGGCCGTAA
>DRQI01000160.1 GCA_011330545.1 Flavobacteriia bacterium | reverse complement strand
TATTTAAAATCATCAGCATAGTATAAATATACAGTACTGGCAGGTGCTTGGTAACTTCCTGAAATTTCAGCTTTCAAATCTAGTTGAATTACTTTTACCTCTGAGGCATCAAACTCTTTCCAATAAAACACTAAATAATTATCAAAAATTTCATAGTAGTCAGCTTTATTTTTTTCTAATATCTCTTTTAATTGCCAAGACTGAGCGGATGTTCCGGATGGAATACCAATTATCGCTGTAGCCATTGGCAAAGGTTTATTCGTTTTATTTTTTACAAAAATATTCATTCTCATATTTTGGCCAATGCTCTGAATAACATCTGGAATTTCAGTCTTTAACTCTAATTTACATTCAGAAGAAGAAGTAGGCACTGTACTATCCCATTCGACATTTAATAAATATGGAAATGTCATCTCTGAATCAGAAAAACTAACTTTAATGTTTTGCGGCCCTTCTTTGATATACTTTTCAAGATTTTCTATCACAATCTTACCATCATTGTTTAGTTTGAGTGCCGTCATTATTTTTGTACCATTTATTTGAATTTCAACAGCACTATTCTGAGTAAGTATCTTTTGTTTTTGAGTTTTAGTATATGCTATCAGTGCTTTTAAGGCCATTGAGGTAGACTGTGTTGAGCCGAATCTTCCAGATGTTCTTTTAGACAAAATATACTCTATTCCTTGCCTTACCATAAATTCAGAGTTACCTTCTTTCAATAAAGCTAAGATATTGAAAGCGGCGGTTTCAATTTCTTTGGCATTACCATACGAACGTGTAATGGTGTTTTCAACAGGTAATTTTTGAAAGCCATAGGTAACAATATTCTCTTTAATTTTGTTCATTATAATACGAGCATTTTCTGTTTTTTTTAAGTTCATACTAGCACAAGCCATTAGTGCCATTCTGTACGAATCATTACTTTTTAGAGCCTCATTATAAGCGAAATTATATTCATCTTCAATATTCATCTTTATACCTGATTCACTTAGTGCATAAACGATATAAGCATTATTTACATTTATAGGAGCAGCAGAAAAACCATACTTTCCTCTATGTTGTTTAAAACCTCCTTTTCCATTTTTTCTACTCATTAAATACTTAATTGTTCTTTGAATCATGGGTTCACTAACTTTATCATAGACTTCTTTCATTTCCATGAATTCCATAAGGCCATAGGCCGACAGCACTTCATGAGGAGGCGTATGTCCGTACCATTCAAAACCATTTTTTGATGTTTCATAAGCGGCTAATTTTTTATATCCCTTTTTAATAAAGGCTAATGCTTTTTTCTCAATAACGGGATTGCTTTTTCCAGTTTCTTTGAGGTATTTTAGCACTAAAATATTTGGATAGGTAGTCGATGAAACCTGTTCAAAACAACCATAGGGTTTCCTAATCATTCCTTCAATGCCATCCATGACATCGCCGGCAATATCAGTATAAATGGAGAATTCTGCCTTAAAACTTCGATCAACTACGTTGTTTACATTAAATTGATAAGTGTCGTTTTTATATCCTGAAATTGAGGCTTGAGTTGGAAAAAAGGGGCTAACAATAGTAACGTCTCTATTGATTCTATCGGAATAATGGTTACTTATGACACTAACTTTTATGCTAGTTCTTTTAGACTTTTTTATAGGAAGTACAGTTATTGATAGTATTTGATGAGAATTCGGTTCAATACTAAATGTAGCATTATCATACCTTTTTAATAGCTTCAATTCTTTTGGGAGTTCCAATTTTAATTTTGCATTTATTAATTCATCAGAGTCATTTGTTATCACTAATGGCAATTTAATTGTATCGTTAAGTGCCATATAATTGGGCGTTTTAAAATCAATATTCAATAATTTCTTTGTTGCATATCTCGTCTCGTTTCTTCCAATTAAACCATTAAAACCAACACCTTCAGTTGTAATAATAAAAGAAGTTATGGCATCAGAATTATAATATTCAAAAGAAGCTTCTCCATTTTTATCTGTTTGAATTACAGGATTCCAATAAATAGTCTGCCTAAAATCATTTCTATCTTTGGGTAATTCTTCGCTTTCATATACCGGAGCGTAAAATTGTTTACTGTTGTATGTTCTTAGCGAGCTATAACGGTAAAATGTTTGTGCCGTATAATTTCGAAACTTTTTGTTATTTAAAGATTTACTACCGTATAGGCGATTGAAATTTTGATTTTTTGTAGTAATGATAATAACTCCGTTAATACCGTTTGAACCATACAAAGACGAAGCTGCTGCGCCTTTTAAAACATGAATATTTTCAACAGCAGACGGTTCTAAATTATACAATGCCCCTTGGGCCTTACTATTTTGATTAAAAGGTATACCGTCAATTATAATTAATGGTTGCGAATTGCCTGATATTGAATTTGCGCCTCTTATAAGTATATTAGAACTGCTACCAGACAAGCCTGAGTTATTGGTAATATTTACACCTGCTACCCTTCCTTGTAACAGTTGCCCTAAATTGTCAATATTTAATGTTGAAATAGTATTATCTTCTACAACAGTTGCTACTGCACCAGACAAGGCTCTTCTTTTTTGTATTCCGTAGCCAATTACTACTACTTCATCAAGTGCGTTATCACCACTCAATTTTATGCCCAGTTTATTCGATGACAGTACTTTTTCTTTAACCTTTTTAGTAAGCGGTTTGTTTATGTCTAGCGGTTTGAATTCACTAAACTTATTTTTACCATTGGCTTTATAGCTGTTTTTATGAATAGAACTCTGAACAAATCTTTCTTTGATTATGTTTAAATTTTTACCATCATCGGTATAGGCTAATAGCACCAAATTTTTACTTTGATCTATGGTAAATGAAAATTCTCCTTTGTTATTTGTATCAAATTTTAAAACCTCATCTGAAAACGGGTCAAATAACAGTAAATGAGCTTTTACGGCTTTATAATTTTTATCTACTACTTTACCATATTGAGTTGCTTTTGAGTCTGGTTGATAAATGGCATTAGATAATGTTACGCTATTCGTATTGAGATAATTTCTCCAGCCATGAGTTAACATTACATAGTTTAGGGCTGTTTTTGCCTTTTTTTCTTTAGCATCAAAATAAAATGCTGGTTTATAAATTTTCCCTTTTAACTCAGAAGACAGTAATAAATACGAGTATATGTTATCTTGTTTGTCATCAGCAAATGACACTAATTTATTATCAGCGATGCTAACAGATAGGTTTGAAGAAATAGGAACATTGAACTTATC
>DRQI01000159.1 GCA_011330545.1 Flavobacteriia bacterium | reverse complement strand
CCCAAAGCAGAACCCGGTATTTTCTTTTTTACCGATAGCAGTTATGCTATTATGTGGACACCTACTGACAAACCCCGAAAACCTTTTAAAATACTGTCAAAACCTACTGAGGAAGAAATTATTGCCGGATTTAAGTCTATCGTTTTCAATGCCGGAAGGTATACGTTTACAGATTCAACAATAGTGGCTACCGCTTTAATAGCCAAAGTTCCGGGGTTTGAAGGTGGCAAACAGTTTTATTGGTATACCATTGATAAAAACCATCTGAATTTAACCATGTATGACGAAACGTATCCCAATGGCAAAAAGCCCGAATGGTTTAAAAAGTATGTTACAACATTTGTATTGACTAAAATAGACTAAAAATAATATGAAAACTATACGTTTCAGGTTCTTATTAACATTCGCCGCACTTTTTCTATTGTCGTGTTCTTCAACAAACCCTTCTGCAGACGTAGTTTTTTCGACAGTGAACATAGCGCCCGACTGCAATAATAGTACATTCAACTATTCGAACGAAAAAGGATGTGACGGAAAAACATATCCTAACCCTGTTCATTCGCCTTATGTTATTCCATTTCCACCGGGTACTAATTTTAAAACCGGATTGACAAATTGTTCCAGTTCGTATCACGGAGTACAATATCCCGACCGATATGCCTTTGATTTTAACGTAAATGAAGGTACTAATTTTTATGCTTCAAGAGGTGGGGTGATAGCTTATGTAAAAGAAGACCAGTCAAGTCAAGGTGGCGGTTCGGGCAATTGGGTAGTTATCAATCATCTTGACAATACTTTTGGCATCTACCTACACTCGCCAAAAAATGGCATTGCCGTTAAAGAAGGAGATACCATACAAAAAGGAGATTTATTAGGCATCACCGGAAGGTCTGGCCTTGCCGGATATCCGCATTTGCATTTTATTGTAACCCAAAATGATTACAGGTGGCCTTATGATGCCATTCCCATTACCTTTAAAAATATTATTCCGGCTGACGTTATTGTAAAATCATATTCGTCATATAAAGCGTGTAATTACTAAAACATAAGAAATGAAATTTTTAATCAGCATAACCTTGGTATTACTTTTAACGGTAGATAGTGTAGGCCAAGCAAACAGTACCAAAACCAATCAAACTATTTTTACATTACTAAAAACTAATAATTTAGAAAAACTAAACGCATCTGTAACGATAACAAATGTAAACTCATTTGACTCCTCGGGTGTTAGTTTGTTAAGCCGGGCCATTTTAGATAAAAATTTTAAAGCCGTAAAATTATTGATTGAGAAAGGGGCGAATCCAAGTTTGAGAAATAAAACCAAATTGAAAACAACACCCCTGATGATGTGTTCTAATTATAATTTGGCCGATATGGCCTCTTATTTAATTGAAAAAGGCGCCGATATAGATGCGCAAGACGCTAACGGAGATGCTGTCATTAACTGGACTGCCTATATGGGTGAATACACTTTTACCAAGCTATTATTAGACAAAGGCGCCAAAACAAATCAAAAAAGCATACACTCTGACAATGTGATGGGAGTTGCTTTAAAAGAATGGAAAGATAGTATTGTTGATCTGTTAATTGACTATAAAAAAGGCATCCATAAAGTAGAACCTCATCGAAAACCATTGATTGCTGCCGTAAAAAAGAACGATTTTGCCTTTGTAAAAAAACACCTTAACCAACAGAATTGTACTACGCGTGATGAAGCCGGAAACACCTTGTTGATTATTGCAGCAACCAAAGGCTATGATAACATTGTACGGTTATTATTACTTAACCAAGCAGACATCAATGCTATAAACCCCGTGGGGCATACCGCATTAAACAAAGCTATCTATTTTAAAAAAAATAAAATTGCCAAGTATTTAATAGAACACGGTGCCGATGTCAATAAAACAGATACACGCTTTATACTTACCCCTTTAATTGCTGCTGCAAGAAGTAATAATATTGAACTTGGAAAAATAATATTGGCAAAAGGAGCCGATGTAAATATCACCAACGGTATCGATACTTTTTCGCCCATTATGTGGGCTGTGGCCTTTGGCAATGTTGATTTTGTAAAACTGTTGCTAAACTACAATCCCGACTTGACTATCGTTTCTAAATATGGCAGAAACATTTTTAAAATGACGCGAAATAAAGAAATTTTAACACTGCTGAAAGCCCATAAAAAATAATTGGCTTACTAGAATTGAAAAAGTAAGCAGTTTATAACAAATATAAAATAACTTGTTAAAAAAGAGTTAATTAAGAATTTTTTATAAGATTTAACAATCTATATAAATTAACTTTAAAAACTTTTAAAAACTACTTATGGTTCGGTTATTGGTATTTTTAATCCTGTTTTTAGTCTCATTTATTATCAAAGCCCAAGACAAGCCGGCTGCTTTTTTACCTGAACTTTTTAAAGACTACCCGAATGTTAGGGATATTGCCATAGCACCCGATGGCAATAAAATATATTTTACCGTTGACGGCCTGAAAAGTAAAGTTGCCGTTATCGCATTTATTACCAAACAAAATAATGGTTGGAGTAAGCCAAAAACCGTTTCGTTTACCGGAAATTACAGAGATTTAGAACCGGCTTTTTCGCAAGATGGCAAACGCCTTTATTTTGTTTCTAACAGGCCGGCTCATAAAGATTCTATTCAACCTAAAGATTACGACATTTGGTATGTGGATAAAATTAAAAGCGGTTGGTCTAAACCTAAAAACCTAGGACAACCCATCAATACCGAGGCCGATGAGTTTTATCCGTCGCTAACAAAAAACGGAACGCTGTATTTTACATCGGCAAGAAAAGGCACAAAGGGCAACGAAGATATTTTTGTAAGTGCTTTTAAAAATGGCCAATTTCAAGAACCCATTTCGGTTTCGGGAGGTGTTAATACAAAATATTATGAATTCAATGCCTTTGTTGACCCCGACGAAAGATATCTGATTTTTAGTTCTCACCGGCCCAATGAAGGGCAAGGAGGCAGTGATTTATATATTAGTTATCAAAAAGATGGCCTTTGGCAAAAAGCAACTTTACTAAAAAATGTAAATTCGCCGGCATTAGATTTTTGCCCTTTTGTAGATTCGAAAACCAATAAATTTTATTTTACCAGTCAAAGAACTCAGGTAAAAAGGTATTATAAAAAACGACTAGATATTGATTGGTTTTTGAATATGTATCAGAAAGGCTCTATGGGGTTGAACAGAGTATACTACATAAATTTTTCTGACATTGCTAAAAAGAAATATTAATCTTTACTCATAAGTTCACCCAGCAACTTTACCAATTCATCTTCATGTAAATTTTTACCAATAATTTTATTTTCGGCGTCAATGAGATAATTCATGGGCAATGACGTTACGGCATAGTCATAAGCAGCTTTGGTTTTAAAGGCTTCCAGCGAAGATACATTGGGCCAGTTACGGTGGTCTTTTTCTATAGCTTTTAGCCACTTGTCGCGTTTATCGT
>DRQI01000158.1 GCA_011330545.1 Flavobacteriia bacterium | reverse complement strand
TAATCGGCAATGACACAGAAAGTTCTATACATTCAGGGGTCTTAAATGGTTTAACACAAGAAATAGATGGTATTATCAACCAGTATAAAGCTCAATATCAAAATTTAACAGTAGTTTTAACAGGTGGAGATACAAATTTCTTGGCTAAAAAGCTAAAAAGTACCATATTTGCCAATCCAAATTTTTTATTAGAAGGATTAAACAGTATTTTGATACATAACTTAGACGAATGATTCGAAAAATTATAGGATTATTAATAATCTTTACATCCATACAAAACTTCGCACAAAGAAATAATACCTCTCCGTACTCTTTTTTTGGAATTGGTGAAGAGACATCTCAAAAAACGGTAGAAGAAATCAGTATGGGAGAAATTGGTGCTGCCTTTAACAGTCCGTTCAAACTTACGTTTTCCAATCCGGCCTCATTGGCATCACTACGATTTACAACCTATACCTTAGCAATTGAAAATAAAGCCCTCAGTATTGATGACGGAACAAATTCTGAATCTGCCTCAGCAGCATCGCTATCGTATATGGCGATGGGCATACCTTTTGGAAAAAAAGCCGGACTGCTTTTCGGAATTCAACCCAATACCACTGTAGGATATTCACTATTAGAACAATTTAAAGATAGTGAAGGCACCATAACCTCACTCAATTTATTTACCGGCGAAGGCGGCACTAACAGGGTGTTTTTAGGTTTCGGATATATGTTACGCAAAAACCTAAGCATTGGTTTCGAAGCCGCGTACGTATTCGGTTCAATTGACAATAACCTATTAAATAGAAGAGATGCCGTACAACTGGCTACAATGCACCAAATAAAGTCTGAATTAACAGGGTTTACAGTAAAAGCAGGCGTGCAGTACAATGCTAAAATAAATGAAAAACTCATTCTGAAAACCGGAGCGGTAGTTAATTTTGACAATGACCTTAAAAATAACGGAAAAGAATATTTATTTTCTTTGGTAAATAATAGTGGCGGACTTATAATTCCAAGAGATACCATTGTCAATAACTCTTTTGAGAGTACCGTAAAAATTCCTTTAAAAACTGTTTTAAGTGCCGGTGTAGGCCAAGAAAATAAATGGTATGCAGGAGTAGAATACAGTTTTCAAGACGCTTTAGACGGACTTCTCATTCAGAGTAATATTGTTTCTTATGGTTCGTCTAACAGAATTTCTGCCGGAGGTTTCTATACGCCAAAGTTTAATTCTATTTCAAGTTACTGGCAACGAATTACTTATAGAGCCGGTTTTAATTATAAACAAACCGGATTGGTAGTAAATAACACCTCTGTAAATGATTTTGGCATATCTTTTGGAGTAGGTTTACCGATAGGCCAACAATTGTCAAATATAAACGTAGGTTTTGAGCTCGGAACAAGAGGAAAAAAGAGCGAAGAGCTCATTAAAGAAAATTTTTTTAACTTTCGCCTCAGTTTAACATTAAATGATAAGTGGTTTAGAAAACGAAAATTACAATAATTTAACAACCAAGATGATGAGAAAAAAAATTACAAATTTAACAATGGCATTGTTTCTATTAGTAGGAATGAGTGCTGTGTATGCACAAAAAGATTATGGCGCCGAACCCCAAAAATGTAAAAATAACTTATCTCTTTTTCACGAAAGTGTAAAAGGCAAAAATTATGCCGATGCTTACGAATATTGGTTGTGGTGTTTTGAAAATTGCCCTAAAGGGTCTAAATTAATCTATAGTGACGGTTTGAAAATTGCCAAAGACAAATATGAAAAAGGCGAAAAAGAAGCCGGAGGCGAATTAATTGATAAAATTTATGCACAACGAATTAAATATTATCCCGATAATTTAGGAAAAGTATATAGCGATTGGGCTATCTCATTAGAAAAAAGAGGAGCTTCTAAAGAAAAAGTTTTTGAAAAATTACAGGCCGGTTTTGATGCCGACCCCTCAGGATTGAGCGTAAAAAACATGGCAAAATTCTTTCAAGAAGTAACCAATAGAAATAAAGATACCAATGTTCAAAAAGTATTTGACACTTATGATGATGTGTTGGAAGCTGTTAATATTAAAATTGCCAAATTGACCAAAGAATTAGACAAACTCAATACCAAAGAAGCAGCCGGACAAACACTTTCAGCAAAAGAAAAAAGAAAACAAAAAAATAATACGATTAACCTTAGGGGCTTAGGCCAAGTAGAAGACGTACTAGACCAAATTATTAGTGAAGTAGCAACTTGCGAAAGGTTAATACCGCTTTACAACAAAGGATTTGAAAGCCATAAAACAGATGCAAAATGGTTGCGTAGGGCAGCATCGCGGTTAAATGCCAAAGAGTGTACCGAAGATGCAATATATCCAAAAATGGTAGAGGCTTATGTAAATGCTGACCCCTCGCCCAAAGCCTATATTTTCTATGCAGACCTTCTAGATAGTAGAGGCCAAACTAAAAAAGCATTAGAATATAGAAACAAAGCCGTTGATTTAGAACCCGACGCTTATAAAAAAGCCGATTATTTATACCGAATTGCTTTAACAATGAAAAGGAGAAGCAGGTCGGCTTCCAGGTCATATGCATTAAAAGCGCTTAAATACAGGCCCAGTATGGGACATGCCTATTTGTTAATTGCCAATTTATATGCCAAAAGTGCCAATAGTTGCGGTAAAGATGAGTTTAGCAAAAGAATGGTATATGTTGCAGCTGTTAACAAAGCAAGGCGCGCCAAAGCCGTTGACCCAAGTATCTCTGCTACCGCAAATAAGTATATTAAGAGCTATACCCATAATATGCCTTCAAAAAAGATGATTTTTCAATTGGGATTAAAATCAGGTACTCCATATAAAATCAACTGTTGGATTGGTGAAACGGTAAGAATTCCTTAAATTATACTGATGCTACAATCAGTTTATCATAACCTTAAAAGCATTGCTATCTACATTGTAGTCGCAATGCTTTTTTCATGTGGCAATGACCTCAAAGAAGTACAAGACTTTTTAGCCGATAAAAACTTGCCCGTAGGCATTGCCAAAAATGTAGATTTAATCCATACAGACTCAGGAAAGGTAAAAACAAAATTGATTACGCCTTTATTATACGATTATAGCAACCGAAAAGCGCATCCATACCAAGAATTTCCAAAAGGTATTAAAATCATTACCTTTGATAAAAAAGGCGATTCTATTACACTGACTGCCGATTATACCAGAACTTATACCAAAACCGGCATTTCTGAAGTTAAAGGCCATGTAGTTGTTATCAGCCATAAAGAAAATAGTAAATTATTTACCGAACAGCTTTTTTGGGACCAAACAACACATTACATTTATACCGAAAAAGCATTTACGCTCATTACAAAAACAGATACTATCAAAGGAAAAGGATTTGAATCTAATGAAAACCTCACTAAATATACCATGAAAGATATTAGTGGCCCTGTTTATATCAACGAAAGTGTAAAACCATGATAAAATTTTGGAAATTTTTTGAATATGCTTACCTTGTAATAGCAATAGTTTTTATTATTGAAGGTATTGTGAGATTTAACACAGAAAGAGAAAAGGCATATCTTTTTTTCGGTTTATCAGTGTTGGCAATTTTTATGTACTTTTTTAAAAAACGCTTTAGAAAAAAATTTGAAGCCAGAAAAAACAACTCAAAAAACCACTAAAATTGGAATTTAAAATTCTTGTTATACTAATCTCTATCTTGTTATCGGCCTTTTTTTCGGGAATGGAAATTGCTTTTGTTTCGGCCAATAAAATGCACATTGAACTAGAAAAGAAAAAAGAGACCTTTTTGGCTAAAATATTAAATAAATTAACCCAAAACCCCTCTAAATTTATCACTACTATGCTAGTAGGCAATAATATAGCATTAGTAGTGTACGGGTATTTTATGGGTAAAGTTTTAATGCCCTATCTAACCCCATATGTAAGTAATGAGTTTTTTATCCTATTGATACAAACCCTCATCTCTACACTCATCATATTGGTAACCGCCGAGTTCTTGCCCAAAGCTATTTTTAGTATTTATGCCAATGAATTTCTAAAAATATTTGCTTTTCCGGCCTATGTTTTCTTTTTACTATTTTACGTCATCTCTGAATTTATCATTTTTATTTCTGATTTCGTATTACGCGTTTTCTTTAATACCAAACAAGATACCGTACAGTTAGCTTTTACAAAAGCCGAATTGGGAAATTATATCACAGAACAACTAGAAACCGTTCATGAAAGCAACGACGTAGATTCTGAAATACAAATTTTTCAAAATGCCTTAGATTTTCATAACGTACGGGCAAGAGAAGCTATGATTCCCAGAACAGATATCATTGCCATTGAGGTTCATGATACCATTAAAAACCTCAAAGAATTGTTTATAGAAACAGGCCTGTCTAAAATTATGGTCTATAAAGGTTCGTTAGATAATATTATCGGATATGCACACGTTTTTGAACTTTTTAAAAACCCTAAAAGCATCCGTTCTATCTTATTGCCTATTGAAGTGGTACCTGAAACCATGATGATTAATGATATTTTAAACGACCTTACAAAAAAACAAAAAAGTGTTGCTATCGTATTAGATGAATACGGCGGTACTTCGGGGTTGATTACCATCGAAGATATTATTGAAGAGCTGTTTGGCGATATAGAAGACGAGCACGACACCTTAGCATTACTCGAAAAAAAGATTAACGACCGCGAATTTGAATTTTCGGCGCGATTAGAAGTTGATTATGTCAACGAAACTTATAACCTCACAC
This sequence comes from Flavobacteriia bacterium, assembly GCA_011330545.1. GTDB lineage: Bacteria > Bacteroidota > Bacteroidia > Flavobacteriales > Flavobacteriaceae > Aureibaculum. The sequence continues at coordinate 7,266 of DRQI01000158.1, read as the reverse complement.
TTCCTGAAGATGATGCTTATGAGACTATTGGCGGATTGATTGTAAATGCTACCGAAAACATTCCACAACAAGGAGAAATTATTGAAATTGAAAACTTTCAATTTACAATTTTAGAAGTTTCATCATCAAAAATTGAAAAAGTGTACCTAAAAGTTTTATTTAAAGAAGAATAGGCTTGTCTTTACATTAATTTACTTGTAATTCTGCTTTCATAATTAAAACGGATATTGTACTTTCGCAAACTGAATTTAAAAAGAGTTTATAATGGCAATTTTATCTAAAATTAGAGACCGGTCTTTATTTTTAATTATTATCATCGGATTAGCACTATTTTCATTTGTGTTGTCAGGTATATTTAAATCCAATAGCCCGTTATTTAATAAAAATCAAAATTTGGTGGGAGAAATTAATGGAGAAGATATTTCCAGAGAAGAATTTGCCCGATTGGTTGAGCAACAAAGAGCGAGAACAGGTGATAGGGGATCGCAATTACAAAGTGTTAATGCTGCTTGGAATTACTTAATTAGAGAAAAAGTTTACAAAACCCAACTTGAAAAATCAGGGATTACCGTTGGTGAAAAAGATGTTTGGGATGCCATCATCAACCAACCGTTTGTACAAAATAACCCACAATTTAAAAATGAAGCCGGCGTATTTGATGAAGAAAAATTCAAAGAATATATCGCTACATTACAAGATGACGCCTCACAAAGTGAACAAGGAAAAATTACATGGTTAAATTGGCTTAATTATGAGCAAAACATCAAATCTAACCTACAAATCAGTACCTATAACAATTTAATTAATGCCGGTTTAGGCGTAACTTTAAAAGACGGAGAGCGCTATTATTTTGACAATAATACCAAACTAGATTTAGAGTATGTATTTATACCCTATTCATATATTCCTGACAGTACCATCACGATAACCGATGATGAAATAAAAAAGTTTGTAAGAAGCCATCCTGACCAGTATAAAACAGAGGCCTCACGCGATATCAAATTTGTAAAATTTGACATCAAGGCCACCCCTGAAGATGAGCAGGCTATAAAAACTAAATTAGCCAAATTTATCAATAATTGGGAAGAATACAGCGCTGCTTCTAAAAATACAGAAGAATATAAAGGCTTGCGTACTACTGATAATGTTGAAGAATTTTTTAGGGAAAACAATTCTGATACCCCATTAGATACCAAGTATTATTTTAAATCTAAACTCAACAAAGCTATCGCAGATACTATTTTTAATATGAATGTTGGCGAAGTTTACGGCCCTTACAAAGACGGAGAGTATTTCAAAATTTCAAAGTTAGTAGACGTTAAACAATTGCCTGACTCTGCAAAAGCCAGGCATATCTTGATTCCGTTTATCGGATCTTTAAGAGCTGACGCTTCCGTTACACAAACAGAAGAAGAAGCTAAAAAAACTGCCGATAGCCTGTTGGCCGTTATCAAAAAAGATAAATCAAAATTTGCCGATTTGGCAAAAAAATTCTCTGCAGATAAGTTTAGTGCAACAAATGGAGGCGATTTAAAATGGTTTACTTACGATACAATGGTACCTGAATTCAGAGATTTTACATTCGAAAATAAGGTAGGCGATATCGGTGTTGTTAAATCTAATTTCGGATTTCATGTTATTGAAATTACCGGCCAAAAAAATAAAGAAAAAGCCGTACAGGTAGCTACGTTTTCAAGAAAAATAGAAGCCTCGGAAGAAACCGAAAATGCCGTTTTCTTAAAAGCCGAGACATTTACTTCTGAGTTGTCACAAGGCAAAGACATGGCAGAATTGGCGAAAGAAAACAAAGTAACCATACAACCCGTACTCGGGCTAAAAGCCATGGATGAAAAAGTATCAACACTAGGATATCAACGCCCAATAGTAACTTGGACTTTTGAGAAATCAACTAAAGAAAATGACGTAAAGCGCTTTGATATTGAAAACGGATATGCCGTAGTGCAACTGACAAAAAAACACAAAAAAGGGTTGAGAATTGGCAGTTCTAAATTTCAAATCAGAACACTTTTAATGAATAAAAAGAAAGCTGCACTAATTAAAGAAAAAATTAAAAGTGACGACCTTCAAGAAATAGCAAAAACCTTTAATAAAACGGTGAATTCATCAAAAGCGGTATCTTTAGGCAGTCCGGTATTACCGGGTATCGGAAGGGCTTCTGATTTAATATCGATGTTGCTTCCTTTAGAAGAAAATAGAACCTATACCGGTCTTGAAGCGCACAATGGTGTCTTTGCAGTTAAAATCGTTAAAAAAGTACAACCGAAAGCCTTGGAGAATTATAGCAGTTTTACAGGTATTATATCAAACACAAATAGACAAAAAGGTGCGAAGGCATATGATGCCATCAAAAAATTAGCAGATATCGAAGATTATAGGGCTACATTTTATTAATTGTTTTCTATAACTATCAAAAAAATAAGTTAATAAGTTAAATTAAACTTAAGATTTTATATATTTGCCAATACAATTTATACTTTAACGCGTAAATTAAAATTAAAAACAGAAACTATAAATTTAAATTATTTAAAATGAAACATTTAAGAAAAGTTTTATTCGTTTTAGTACTCTTTGCAGGATTCAGCATGAGTGCTCAAGATGAAAACAACCCCTGGTCAGTTGATTTCGGTGCAAATGCAGTTGATTTTTACCCGACAAATGTAGCTGGGCAAGGAAACTGGTTTGATGAATATTTTAATATCGGTGACCATTACAATATTATTCCTTCTATCTCAAGAGTTAGAGTAGGTAGGTATGTAGGTGATGGTTTTTCATTAGGTGTTGCCGCTTCTTTAAACAGAATTGACAAAATTGGTGATGCAACAGCCGGTGATTTATCTTATTTCGCTGCCGATTTAGATATTCGTTATGCCCTAAACAATGTATTTTTCAAAAAAGCCAAATGGTTTGACCCCTATGTATCAATAGGTGGTGGTTATACATTTATTGATGATTTAGGCGCCGGTACCTTTAATGGTGGTGGTGGTTTTAATGTTTGGTTTAATGATTTTGTAGGTATCAACGTACAATCTATATACAAACACTCATTTGACGAAGCACGTCAATTACCACATTTTCAACATGCAGTAGGTGTAATTCTTAGATTCGGTGGAAAAGATACTGATGGTGACGGTGTATATGATAAAAATGATGAGTGCCCAGAAGTATTTGGCCTTGAAGCCTTCAACGGTTGTCCTGATACTGACGGCGATGGTATAAAAGATGGTGACGATGCATGTCCTGAAGTTGCCGGTTTAGCAGCCTTAAACGGTTGCCCAGATGCTGACGGCGATGGCATTGCTGATAAAGATGACCAATGTCCAAATGACAAAGGTACTGCCGCTAACCACGGTTGCCCGGATGCTGACGGCGATGGCGTATACGATAAAGATGATGCTTGTAAAGATGTTGCAGGCCCAGCTGAAAACAAAGGTTGCCCTTGGCCTGATACTGATGGTGATGGCGTATTAGACAAAGACGATAACTGTGTGAATGAAGCAGGCCCTGCTTCTAACCAAGGTTGCCCCGAAAAAGTAATTACCGAAGAAGCAAAAGCTAAATTAGATGAGTTTGCAAAAGCTATTTACTTTAACTCTGGCAAGTCTACCTTTAGGGTTGGTGTTACTGAAAAATTAGATTTAATTGCAGATATCATGAAAGAATATAAAGATTCTGATTTCCGCATCGAAGGCTATACCGATAGTGTAGGTTCTTTAAAATTAAATCAAGCATTATCAGAAAAAAGAGCACAAGCCGTTCTTGATTACTTAACAGGAAAAGGTATTGATTCATCTAGATTAACCTCTAAAGGTTTCGGTGAAGAAAATCCAATTGCCTCAAACAAAACAAGAGCCGGTAGAGCTAAAAACAGAAGAGTTGAAATTAAATTGGCCAATTAAAACCGGTTAATTAAAAACTCAATACTATATAAAGCCGTACTTTTAAAGTGCGGCTTTTTTATTTGCCTTAACAATTGTACATTCGTTTATGCAAACTTTTTTAAATACTGTTGTTCAAGAAATCTTAGCCACTGAGCAAGACCTTTCTAAACTCAGGTTTATATTGCCCAGTAAAAGAGCCGGCGTATTTTTAAAAGATATTCTTAAATCGTGTATTACTAAAACCTGTATCTTACCAAAAATCAATAGTATAGAAGAGTTTATCAAAGAATTATCAGCCATAAACCCTATAGATACTACTACTTTATTATTTGAATTTTATTACATTTATAAACAACATACCCCCATACAAGAAACTGATAATTTCGACCAGTTCTCAACATGGGCCGGTATCTTATTGCAAGATTTTAATGAAATAGACAGGCATCTCATTGACCCCGGCTATATCTTCAGCTATTTAAAAGATATCAAACGGTTAGAAACATTATTAAAAGGCAAACAAAAAACCGATTTAATTGATAAGAGGCTTCGTTTTTATGAAAAATTAGAAACCTATTATGTATCCCTATACAATTATTTACTCGAAAAAAAGGTTGGGTACCAAGGGTTACAATACAGAGAGGCCGTAGACAATATCCATTTATATTGTACCAACAATACCGATACTAAATTGGTTTTTGTGGGTTTTAATGCACTTAACAAAGCCGAAGAAAAAATAATACAAGAGCTACTTCACAATGACATTGCAACCATTTACTGGGATATTGATTCATATTACTATAATACCCATCACAATGCCGCTGTATTTATCAAAAAATATCGCGAAAACTGGAAGTATTATAAAAACCATCCGTTTCAATCGTTAAGCAATCATTTTTCTTCTAAGAAAAACATCAACATTATTGGAACGCCCAAAAACATTTCACAAATAAAATATGCCGGCGAAATCTTAACAACACTTAAAAACACTACCCAAAATTATAAAGATACGGCATTGGTATTGGCTGATGAATCTTTATTGGCTCCTACCCTCAATTCGCTACCCGAAACAGTTGAAAATGCAAATATAACCATGGGGTATGAGCTTAAAAATGTACCCATAGCCAACTTATTTGAAACACTTTTCAAACTCCACAGCAATAGCAAACAAAAAAAGTTTTATTATAAAAATTTATTGGCATTTGTCAATCATCCTGTTTTAAAACCGCTTTATGGCAATACACAATTATTAGAGGCTATCAATGCAAAAATAGCATCGTATAATTATCCTTATATTTCAAAATCAGAGATTATAAAAATAAGCGAAACCACGGCTCAAGATTTTGAATGTATTTCATTTCTATTGGATGACTGGAAAAAAAATGCCCATACCGCCATTGATAATACCCTCAAATTAATTGCGGCTCTTCAAGAAAAAACAACGCCCAATGATATTCTAACAAAAGAATATTTATATCGTTTTTACACCATTTTTCAGCAATTGTCAAATCTAAATAAGCAGTTTGGCTATATTACCCATATCAAAACACTTTTTCAATTTTACAAGCAACTGCTGCACAACGAAAAATTGGCATTTAAAGGTGAGCCCCTTTCGGGATTACAAATACTGGGAATGTTAGAAACCAGGGTCATCGACTTTAAAAATTTAATCATAACCTCGGCCAACGAAGGTATATTGCCCGTTGGAAAATCTGATAATTCTTTTATTCCGTTTGATGTAAAAAAAGAAGTAGGGCTGCCTACCTATCAAGAAAAAGATGCTATTTTTTCATATCACTTTTTCAGGTTACTACAACGTGCCGAAAATATTTATTTACTCTATAATACCGAAGCCGATGCCTACGGTTCGGGAGAACAAAGCCGATTTTTAACACAACTCGAAATCATTAAAGAAAATGAAATAGAAAAAATCGTGGTCAGCCCAAAAGTCAATAAAACTACAGATGAGCCCAAACAATTGAAAAAAAACAAGCAATTGTTAGACGATTTACGCCAATTGGCCATCAAAGGGTTTTCTCCCACAACACTTACTTCTTATATAACAAATCCGTTTGGGTTTTACAAACAACGCATTTTACACATCCGCGAGCTCAAAGAGGTAGAAGAAACCGTTGCGGTTAATACCTTAGGCACTATCATTCATAAAACCTTAGAAGCATTGTACATGCCTTATCTCGGAAAATTCATCACTAAAGAAGCCCTAAAAAGTATACAACTAAAGGCATCTGATGAAATAAAAAAATGGTTTATTAAAGAATACGGTACGCATATTACTTCGGGTAAAAATTTATTAATTTATAATGTAGCCCGGCAATTTGTAAGCAATTTTTTAGCGCAAGAATTATCTACGATACAACAGGGCAAACAACTTAAAATTATAGCCTTAGAATACGATTTAGAAAGTAGTATAACTATTGAAGGCATCCCCTTTCCAATCCTTTTAAAAGGCCAAGTAGACAGAATTGACCAAATAGACGGCGTTACCCGTATTATTGATTATAAAACAGGTAAAGTTGAACAGCGCAACCTCATTATAAAAGATTGGAGCCTCTTGACTGCCGACACAAAATACAGCAAGATTTTTCAAGTACTATTTTACGCTTTGTTATACACCCAAACCAATAACATTGACCTCGATGCCATCTCACTTGAAAGTGGAATTATTTCTTTTAAAAATTTAAAATCCGGATTCTTAAAAGTAAACAAAAAACCCATCACAAAGGATGATTTAACACAATTTACAGTACAACTCAAACAATTGATACAAGAAATTTTTGAGCTTGAAAAACCCATTTTAGAAAAAGAAACCAATTACTCATGAAAATTATAAAAAACATCGTCATATCAGGCAAACATCAAAAACCTATTGTAACCGATCTTTTCTATACCGATGATAACAAACCCAAACCCATCGTAATTTTTGCACATGGGTATAAAGGGTATAAAGATTGGGGCTGTTGGAATTTAGCTGCCGAAGCCTTTGCCAAGCAACGGTTTTTCTTTGTGAAATTTAATTTCTCTCACAATGGCGGTACCGTAGGGCAACCTATTGATTTTCCTGATTTAGAGGCTTTCGGGCACAATAACTTTATCAAAGAATTAGACGATTTACAATCGGTTATCAATTGGATACTCACCGAAAAATCAATACAACACAACATCGAGCCTGCAAATATTACCTTAATAGGCCATTCTAGGGGTGGCGGCATCGTTAGCATCAAAGCTAGCGAAGACAAGCGTATTACCAACCTCATAACTTGGGCCGGTGTTTCTGACTATGGGGCACGGTTTCCAACAGGAGAGATTTTAGAAAACTGGCGTAAAAACGGCGTTTCATATATCGAAAACT
>DRQI01000157.1 GCA_011330545.1 Flavobacteriia bacterium | reverse complement strand
TACTCGTTAGATATGGGTGCCTTAATTGCCGGTGCTAAATACAAAGGCGAATTTGAAGAACGATTAAAATCAGTCGTCAAAGAAGTAATCTCTGCCGAAGGCAATATCATCTTATTTATCGATGAAATCCATACCCTAGTAGGTGCCGGTGGCGGACAAGGAGCCATGGACGCTGCCAATATTTTAAAACCTGCCTTGGCTCGTGGAGAATTGCGTGCTATTGGGGCAACTACCCTAGACGAATATCAAAAACATTTTGAAAAAGACAAAGCCTTAGAGCGCCGTTTTCAAAAAGTAATCGTTGACGAACCCGATACCGAAAGTGCTATTTCTATCTTGCGCGGAATCAAAGAAAAATACGAAACACACCATAAAGTACAAATTAAAGACAATGCCATTATCGCCGCCGTAGAATTATCACAACGTTATATTTCAGATCGGTTTTTACCCGATAAAGCCATTGACTTAATGGATGAAGCCGCTGCCAAAATTAGGATGGAAATCAATTCAAAACCCGAAGAATTGGATGTACTCGACCGTAAGATTATGCAGTTAGAAATTGAAATTGAAGCCATCAAACGCGAAAAAGATGAAAAGAAATTAAAAACCCTTCGTAAAGAATTGGCCAATTTACAAGAAGAACGCGAAAGTATTTATGCCAAATGGAAAAGCGAAAAAGATATTATTGAAGAAATTCAAAAAGCCAAAGAGAATATCGAAAATTACAAAGCGGAAGCCGAACGTGCCGAACGCGAAGGCAATTACGGACTGGTAGCCGAAATACGGTATGGAAAAATTCAAAAAGAAGAAGAAACCTTAAAAGAATTGCAAGCCAAATTAGCCGAAAATCAAGAAAATGCCTTGATTAAAGAAGAAGTTACCAGTGAAGATATTGCCGAAGTGGTAGCCAAATGGACAGGCATACCCGTACAAAAAATGTTACAAAGCGAACGCGAAAAGCTATTGCACTTAGAAGACGAACTACACAAACGTGTAGTAGGCCAAGAAGAAGCTATTGTTGCGGTTGCCGACGCCGTACGCCGCTCAAGGGCAGGCTTACAAGATACCAAGCGCCCCATAGGCTCATTCTTATTCTTAGGAACTACCGGAGTAGGAAAAACCGAATTGGCAAAAGCATTAGCCGAATATTTATTTGATGATGAAAAAGCCATGACCCGAATCGATATGAGTGAATATCAAGAACGCCATGCCGTAAGCAGGTTGGTAGGCGCACCTCCGGGATATATCGGTTATGATGAGGGCGGACAATTGACAGAAGCCGTAAGGAGAAGGCCCTATTCAGTAATTTTATTAGACGAAATTGAAAAAGCACATCCCGATACCTTTAATATCTTACTACAAGTATTGGATGAAGGTAGGTTGACAGATAACAAAGGGCGTATTGCCAATTTTAAAAATGCTATCATTATTATGACTTCTAATATGGGCGCACATATCATACAAGAAAATTTAGAAGGCCTAGATATGAGCAAACGTGCAGAAGTGGTAGACAGAACCAAAGAAGAAGTGATACAGTTATTAAAGAAAACCATACGCCCCGAATTCTTAAACCGTATCGATGAGATAATTATGTTTACTCCGTTAAACAGAGAAGAAGTAAAACAAATTGTCAATTTACAACTCAATGCATTGACAGCCATGTTAAAAGAAAAAGATATCGATTTTTCTGTTACAGAACATGCTATTGAAACATTGTCAGAAAAAGGGTACAATCCGCAATTTGGTGCAAGGCCTATCAAAAGGGTCATTCAAAAAGAAGTATTGAATGAATTGTCTAAAGAAATATTAGCCGGTAAAATTACGGCCGAAAGTTCTATTTTATTAGATGCATTTGATAACCAATTGGTGTTTAGAAATAATAGTAACTAAGTTTTTCATAATAGTAAATAAGTATGCCTGACAGCCGTATTACATTTAATTTAGTAATACGGCTGTCAGTTTTTTTTGTTTGCCACAGAAAAAAACTAATGTTAAAAATCACTCGAATTCATTATAAAACGCGGATTAGGTTTTAGCCCCGAAGTTTCGGGGGTTATGAGGGTTCAAACCTAACGGCCATGGGGCTTTTCTTGAGAGAAGCACCCCGAGGCTTCGGGGCAACTATGGTGAATGAAGGAAAAGTAGTGCAGCGACCATGGGCTAAGGATTTGAATACGTAATAGGTTTTCTAATGCATAATTCGAGTTAAACGCCGAAAGGATTTCAACCCTTTTTCGGAGTTCCTTTAACAATATACCAACTAAAGATAAACATCTGACAGTCAGCAGTCAAATTGACATTTTTAAGGCTGTAAACTGCAAAAATGTCTTATTTTTTTGAATGGTATCCTATTTGATATTTAACTCGTGAAAGCTAAAAATAAATTAATAACCTTTAAAATATAAATATCATGTTAGTAAAAAGAAAAACAGGAATTCCAGTATTACCAAATGTATTTGACGAGTTTTTTAGAGATTGGTCAACCGCTAATTTTTCGGATGCCGATTCTACCCTACCCGCTGTTAACATCAAAGAAAATGATGATGAATTTGTAGTAGAAGTAGCAGCACCCGGAATGCACAAAAAAGATTTTAATGTCGATTTTGACAATGACGTATTGACTATCTCTTCAGAAAAAACTACCGAAAACGAAGATAAAGAAGATAATTATACTCGCAAAGAGTACAGTTACCAATCGTTTAAAAGAAGTTTTGCGCTACCAAAAGACACTGTAGACAGTGATAAAATAGCGGCAACTTATAAAAATGGCGAATTAAAAATTACTATTCC
>DRQI01000156.1 GCA_011330545.1 Flavobacteriia bacterium | reverse complement strand
GCGTTCGCCCGATAGGCGATTGATTGATGTCAATAATTTTATCGATGTGCTCCAAACCTTTTACCGAAGTGTAAGGCATTGGTGTTTTTACAGACCGGTAGATATGTTGATTGAGAATTGGATATAAGGTTTCATTAATCAACGTAGATTTTCCACTGCCCGAAACTCCGGTAACGCAAATCATCTTACCCAAAGGCAACGTAACCGATACATTTTTTAAGTTATTGCCCGTAGCACCTTTTAAAATGATACTTTTGCCATTTCCCACCCTTCGGGTTTTCGGCACTTCAATTTTCCTTACCCCATTGAGATAATCGGCAGTTAGTGTATTGCTACTCATTAATTCTGTAGAGGTGGTATTGCTAATGATTTCACCACCGTGTTTACCCGCTTTTGGGCCAATATCAATAATGCAATCGGCATTTTCTATCATGTCTTTATCGTGTTCTACCACAATGACAGAATTGCCGATATCTCTCAATTTTTGTAAAGAATCTATAAGGCGCCGGTTATCACGTTGGTGTAAGCCTATACTGGGTTCGTCTAAAATATAGAGTACGCCTACCAATTGCGAGCCAATTTGCGTAGCCAACCGGATGCGCTGTGCTTCACCACCCGATAAGGTTTTAGAACTTCTGCTCAAGGTCAAGTAATCAAGGCCAACATCTAATAAAAACTGAACCCTTGTTTCTATTTCTTTTAAAATCTCCGAGGCGATGGTACGTTGTTTGTCAGTCAGTTTTTTCTTTATCGTTTGAAACCATTTGGCCAGTTGAACGATGTCCATTTCGGCTAAGTCGGCAATGCTTTTGTTTTGTATCTTAAAGTGTAATGCCTCTATTTTTAACCGAGAGCCATTACAAACAGAGCATGTTTTTTCATCCATATATGAAGATGCCCATCGTTTGATAGAAGTTGAATTCGATTCGTCAAATTGATATTTTATAAAATTAGCAATCCCTTCAAAATCAATTTCATAATTGCGCGTAATGCCTAATTGTTTAGAGATAACCGCAAATTTTTCATTGCCTCCGTACAAAATAATATCCAAGGCTTCTTTGGGTATTTGGTCAATAGGAGTGCTTAGCGTAAATTTATACCGCTCTGCAATTAGCTCAATTTGTTTGAGTATCCACGAACTTTTTTGTTCGCCTAACGGAGCAATGCCTCCGGTTAAAATAGACGCTTTTTTATTGGGGATAATCTTGTTTATATTTACCTCATTCACTTTCCCCAATCCGTTGCAATGGCTACAAGCCCCTTTTGGAGAGTTGAACGAAAATGAATTCGGTTCAGGCTGAGGATAAGAAATACCACTCGTAGGGCACATCAAACTCCTGCTAAAATATCGAGTATGATTATTTTCTGCATCCAGTACCAAAATGGTATCATCGCCGTGATACATTGCCGTTTTGATAGTTTCTTGCAATCGTTTTTTAGAAGAATTATCTACTTTTAACCGGTCGATAACAATTTCAATATCATGCGTTTTATAACGGTCAATGCGCATTCCTTTTTCAATATTTCGTACTTCGCCATCTACTCTTACTTTGAGGAATCCTTGCTTTGAAATCTGCTCAAAGAGCTCTCTGTAATGGCCTTTACGCGATTTTATGACAGGTGCCAGTATCATTATTTTATGGCCATCAAAATCTTGTAAAATCAATTCGATAATTTGCTCGTCAGAATAACTCACCATCTTTTCACCCGAATTATAAGAATAGGCATCGGCGGCTCTGGCAAATAACAATCTTAAAAAATCATAAATTTCGGTAATGGTACCTACTGTTGAACGCGGACTCTTATTGGTTGTTTTTTGTTCTATGGCAATTACAGGCGATAATCCGTCAATCTTATCAACATCAGGCCGTTCTAAGCCTCCGAGAAATTGACGCGCGTAGGCAGAAAAAGTTTCTATATACCGCCGTTGGCCTTCGGCATAAATAGTGTCAAAAGCTAATGACGATTTGCCACTGCCGCTCAAACCGGTAATCACAACCAATTTCTCCCGAGGTATTTTAACATCGATATTTTTTAAGTTGTGAACTCGGGCTCCTTGTACTACTATATATTCTTGTGGCATTGACTTGAAAAATTGCAAGCTACAAAGGTAATTAATTGAAAATAGAATTTAATTAATTGTCAATCTAATTCTTTTAAGAGTTTTTGGGCATTTTTATAATCGTCAGCATCTTTAGGAATGGTTTTTAATACTTCAATAGAGGCTTTGTAATCTTTTTGTTTTAATTTACTCAATGCTAAATACCAAGCAGCTTTATTTTTATATATAGAGCCTCCTCTTGACAACGTAGTAAGCATCTCATCGGCTTCAGTATATTTATTCAATTCTATTTGAGAAACGGCTTTGTATAATTTCAATTCACTGTTGTTATTGTCAGCTTCTAAAAGCTGTGTAAAATAAACTTCGGCTTTGACAAAATTTTTACTGTTAAAAGCTTCTTCTGCGTTGGTTAATAATTTATTTTGTGACCCTCTAACAGTAAGGCTAATAGTGTCATAATTTGCATACTTAGCGTAAGTAGGCGTCGCTAAAGAATTAAAGAATTGTATTCCGAAAAATAATACGACACTTGCCGCAATAACATATTGCCAAGTTTTAAATTTAACACTCTTTTTAGGGGTTTCAAGTTTTTCAAAATAGGAGTTAGAGATACGTTTCAGGTTCTGCCGAAATGCAGTTGAATCTTCTTTATGGTGGAATTTATGTTCTAAAAAACCGGAGAGTTCTTTATAAGTGTTAAACTCTGTATTAAAAGGCACATTATTTTTTAGTTTATTTTCAAAAGAAGCAATTTCGTCTTCTGTAAGGCTTCCGGAAAGATAACTTTCAAATAATATGT
>DRQI01000155.1 GCA_011330545.1 Flavobacteriia bacterium | reverse complement strand
TTTAGTACATTTACCCAAATTATAAAAGCACATATTATGATGAAAATAGTACATTCTTATTGGGCATATATTGTAGTGGCAGTTTTAATTGTTGCCGTGATAAATGCGGTAATGGGCCTTGTTAAGAACAAAGAATTTGCAACGAAAGATTTACGTATTTCGCTATTTACATTAATAGTGGCTCATATACAATTACTTATTGGCTTAGGGTGGTATTTTATGTCTCCGGCCTATAAAGCCTTAAAAGAACACGGTATGGGTGAAACCATGAAAGACAGTGCCACTAGGTTACTGGCCGTAGAACACCCTTTAATGATGATACTTGCCATTATTTTAATTACCATTGGCTGGTCTAAACATAAAAAACAACAAACCGATAAAGGCAAATTTAAAACCATTGCCATTTTTTATGGAATAGCATTGTTATTCGTCTTAAGTAGAATTCCGTGGAACCATTGGTTTGAATAGTTTATAACAATCAAATCTTTTTAAACTAAAAAAATCAGAAGCGTAACACAGTTTAACAAACGCAATGAAAATAATACTGTCTTACATTTTATCGATTATTTATTATCTGTTTTTTTATGTAGGATTGTTGTTGTTTCACCCCTTACAATGGCTAGGGTATCATTTAGGAGGTTATAAAGGCCATAAATGGATTGTTGATATAATGAACGGATATTTGGTAAGTTGCTTATATATTTTAGGAACACGTATTACCTTTACAAACCCCTATCAACTTCCAAAGAACGTTCCTTTGATAATTGTATCTAATCATCAAGGCATGTATGATATTTCACCTATTTCTTGGTATTTTAGAAAGTTTCATCCAAAGTTTATTGCCAAAAAAGAGCTGGGTAAAGGCATACCCAGTGTTTCCTATAACTTAAGGCATGGAGGTGCTGCATTGATTGATAGAAAAGATGCAAAACAATCTATTGCCGCCATTATAAAATTTGCCAAGTATATTGAAAAAAATAAGTATGCTGCCGTTATTTTTCCCGAAGGAACCCGTAGTAAAACAGGAAAACCCAAACGTTTTTCAATATCAGGGCTAAAAACACTCGTGAAGTTTGCCCCATCGGCTTATATCATACCACTGACCATTAATAATTGTTGGAAACTGACAAAAAATGGTAGGTTTCCTTTAGAAATAGGGCAGCATATTACCTTTGAAATCCATAAACCGATAAAGGCAGCATCCTTAAAGTTTGAAGATTTATTCGAAAAAGTAGAAAATACCATTAAAAAATCAATAGTTTCGTAGGCGTTTTAAAAATAGAAAGATGTCAATATTCAATATTCGGTTAGAGGTAATGCAAACCCTAGAAAAAAGTATAGAAGCTTTTGTCGATAAATTTTTAATTGCCCCCGAAAAAATATGGCAGCCTACAGATTTTTTACCCAATCCTCAAAGTGATAAGTTTATGGAGGAGGTCAACGAAATACGAGAGATTTCAAAAGAATTAGATGATGATTTTTGGGTAGTGTTGGTAGGTGATACTATTACCGAAGAAGCATTGCCAACTTACGAGTCGTGGTTGTTAGATGTAGAAGGTATTTCACAACACACTGACAGAGGAGATAACGGTTGGGCGAAATGGGTACGTGCTTGGACGGGTGAAGAAAACAGGCATGGCGATGTGCTAAACAAATACCTGTATTTGTCAGGTAGGGTAAACATGAGGGAAGTTGAAATGACTACCCAACATTTAATTGCCGACGGATTTGACATCGGTACTGCCCGTGACCCATATAAAAACTTTGTATATACAAGTTTTCAAGAATTAGCAACCTATATTTCACATAATAATGTGGCAAAAATTGCCCGTAAAAAAGGACACAAACTATTGGCAAAAATGTCTAAAATAATTGCAGGAGATGAAATGCGCCATCATTTGGCCTATGCAGAATTTGTCAATCAGATATTTACCTATGACCCTAGCGAAATGATGTTGGCTTTTCAAGAAATGATGAGACACAAAATAGTAATGCCGGCGATGCACCTGAGAGAATCGTTTGAAACCAAAGGCTCGCTTTTTGACCAATTTTCAATAGTTGCCCAAAGAGTAGGCGTTTATACCGGTTTTGATTATGTGTCTATTTTAGAGAAACTAAACAATGTTTGGGAAATAGATAAAATTACCGGACTCACTGCCGAGGCTGAAAAAGCAAGAGATTATTTAATGAAACTTCCCGAGCGTATGTACCGGGTTACAGAACGCATTGTTGTGCCCACTACGAAGTATGATTTTAAGTGGATGCAGCCAAAAAGTTAGAGTCTTTGGTTTTAGTTTAGGCAAACTATTTATTATTTTGATATTGGATGAATCTTAAAACCTACCAAAGGTAATCGGCCGGCGTAGATAGTCACGTGAGAGCTTTGCGATTTCCGATAGTCAATTGACGCAATAAATGTACCATTTTTAGACGCTTTAATAGGTAGAGGTTTTAACCCTTCATTCCCTTCCAATAAGTAATATATAGTTTCATTTTTAGGGATTTTATCAAAATAAATTTGGAGTTTTTTCTTGTGAATTTCGATTGCCCCTTTTTGAATATCAGTAAGTTTAATTTCCGTTTTAAAGTAATTGGTGTACAACAAAGGAGTTTTAAAAAAATCTTTTTTTGACACTTTTGTTTTTAGTAATTGCCATTTAGAATTCGAAGGGAAATGAGTTAGAATGAGTTCTTTGGGGTCTGTAAAAAAATAATAATCATATAATGTTTGCCTACTGTTAGTTGGCATACCTTTTATAAAAGTAGAGGCCCAAGTTACATCGATTAATTTCCATTCATTATTAATTTTAACAACATTCCACGCGTGATTCTTATAATTTTTTTCATTTTCAATATCGTCAATATAGATTTTACTATATCCTGTAACTATTTCAGATTCAATTCCGATAGCATCGCACACTGCTTTAAAAATTTCACTGTAGCCTATGCAAATAGCTTTTTTAGTGGTTAAAATATTTTTTAGCCTTTTTTCTTTTCTAATATTCTCTTGCCGTTTTTTATCATCACGAGTTGAGTAGATAATGATAGTATTTCCAATATCAAAGACATCCTTTTTTGAATTGTAATCAATATTCAAGGCTAACCAATCATACAAAGCCCTTATTTTTTCTTCATCAAGTTTAAAATCATAATTTATTTTATCCGATAATTCTTTAACACTACTAAAACTTTCAGGATAATTTCTAATAATTTGTTCTACTTTCTGATAATCTTGTCCAAAAAGGTATAAGCTGTAAAAAAGAAAGAAAAAAGCCGTCCGTAATCTCATTTTTATAATCTTAAATTATAACGTATTCACCACCTTGCGAAGAGCTGCCAAATTGCGCAATAAAGGCTCTAAAAGGTCTAAATGTAGCATATTAGCACCATCTGATTTGGCGCTTTCCGGGTCGAAATGGGTTTCGAGAAACAATCCGTCAACACCCGTTGCAATTCCGGCCCGGGCAATGGTTTCTATCATCTCGGGGCGGCCTCCGGTTACTCCTGATGACTGATTGGGCTGTTGCAACGAATGTGTTATGTCTAATACCGTAGTAGCATAGCGTTTCATAATTGGAATGCCCCTAAAATCAACAATCATATCCTGATAGCCGAACATGGTACCCCTATCTGTAATCATCACCTTGTCATTACCGCTATCGGTTACTTTTTTAACAGCATGTTGCATACTTTCAGCACTCATAAACTGCCCTTTTTTTAAATTGACTGTTTTTCCTGTTTTTGCTGCGGCTACTACCAAATCGGTTTGCCTGACTAAAAATGCAGGAATTTGTAAAACATCAACATACCCCGCTGCTTTGTCAGCATCCGAAACATCGTGAATATCAGTTACCGTAGGTATATCAAATGCCGTACTGACCTTTTGTAAAATTTGTAAGGCTTTTTCATCGCCAATTCCGGTAAAACTGT
>DRQI01000154.1 GCA_011330545.1 Flavobacteriia bacterium | reverse complement strand
AAATAAAACGTGTGAAAATACTAAAAAAATTAAGAATTGGCTTTATTGATAATTTCTGCCAGTAATTTTTTAGCCCTTAAAAGTTTTACTTTGATATTACTCATCGGCTCATTAAGCGTAGTTGCCATTTCTTTGTAACTCATTTCCTGAAAAAAGCGAAGGTTTATAATCTCTTGATAATGAGGTTTTAACTGTTTAATATAGGCGAGTAGCTCGGCTAAGTTTTGTTCGATAATAAGTTTGTCGGCCGGTGTTGGTTCATCGTCTTTTATTTTATTTACCTCAGCACTTTTTTTATTGATAGAAACGGTTTCGGTTTTGCGTTTTCGCAATTGATCGATATAGAGATTACTCGAAATGGAAATCAGCCAGGTTTTAAATTCATATTTTTCATCAAAAGTATGAATCTTGTCAAAGGCTTTTGCAAATGTTCTGATGGTAAGGTCTTCAGCCTCGTTTTCATTGTTCGTTTTGCGGTATAAAAAACGATAGATATCCTTCCAAAACATATTTAGCAATAGCGTATACGATGTTTCTTCACCATTTTTGGCTTTGTGGATGGTTGCTAGTATGTCTTTTGTTTTATTTACCAAGTTGTGGGTTTAGAAATTGCATTGCGAATATATAGGCTTAGTTGTAGTACAACCAACGTTACATCAAGTACAGGAAAAAATAAGATGAGGTCTTTTTCATAGAGCTTTCGGGCTGAACTTCCTAAAATTATATATTGTGTTATGAGACGAATAATTATCAATATGGTTACAGGTTGCCATTTAAACGAAAAAGCCAGTAGTATTATTGCTGCCACCCAAAAGATAAATTGCGAAAGGTAAAATAAACTCAGTAAAAATTGAATTATTGGTTTGTAATGGCTTGCCGTGGTAATATGCCTCCTTTTTTGCCGGAACCATGCCTTTAGGTTTTTTTTAGGTTCTGAAATGGTAAAACTTTCTTTAGAAAAACAACAGGCAGTATTATGTTTTGTAGCTATTTGATGTATGAGTAAATCGTCGTCACCCGAATCGATATGTGTGTGAGTTGAGAAACCACCGGCGGCTGTAAAAGAAGTTTTGGCATAGGCTAAATTTCTACCCACACCCATATAGGGAAGTCCTGATGTTGCATACGAAAAATACTGAACTGCAGTGAGTAGGGTTTCAAACCTGATGAGTTTATTGAGAAAAGAGTGGCCGATTTTTTGATAAGCCCCATAGCCCAAGACGATTTTCTTTTCTTTTGTAAACTTTGATGTCATTGATGAAATCCAATATTTTGACACGGGTTTACAGTCGGCATCGGTAAGCAGAAGGTAATTGTTGTTGGCTGCTTTTATACCTGTGGCCAATGCATTTTTTTTGTTGCCCGTATAGGTTGGAGTAGTGGCAATATCTATAATTTTAAGGTGTTGATACTTGCTTTTAAAATTTTTAAGAACAGATAAGGTATCGTCATCAGAAGCATCATTTACCACAATTACTTCATAATTAGGATATTCTTGAGTGAGTACGGCTTCAAGGTTGGCTTTTAGGTTTTCGGCTTCATTTTTTGCGCAAATAACCACAGAAACCCCAAAAGTATTGGGAGTTGTTTTTGGCTGATGGGCGTAAGCAAATTTTCTAAAAAGGAAAAGATAGTAACATAGCTGAATGGCAACACTCGCTATAAAAATATAAAACAATGGGGTAAATAGCATCTACACTATTGATATTTATGTTCAATACCTATTAAGAATGTTGAGATTCGTCACAGGTATCAAATTGGTCGGGTGTTCTTCCACAAAAACCACAAGCCGCCCCTTCTTTGTTCAATGCCGGATTCTGACTGGCACAAGTACCGGCAAATTTACCGTCTTTTTTAGCCCAAATTTTAATTGCAATTCCTGCTACCGCCAATGCTAATAAACCTACAGTAAGTAAGAAAAGTTTCATCTGTTTAACCTTTTAAACTTTGGTACAAAGATAGGTATTATAGTTGAGAAGTTAAGTAGTTATGCATCAAAAGTAGTGGGTTAAATTCTAACTATCAATTTTCAAAACACCAAAAATTAGGAGAAGCCTACAAAACCGCATTTTAAAACTTATAAAAAGTTTAAATGAGTTTATATAATATTTACTTCAGTTTCCAATTGAATACCAAATTTTTTCTTGACAGCTTGCTGAATTTTTTCAGATAATGCAACAATTTCTTCTCCTGTTGCATCGCCATAATTTACTAAAACCAAGGCCTGGTTTTTATGTACGCCTGCATCTCCAAAACGCTTTCCTTTAAAGCCACATTGTTCTACCAACCAACCGGCAGGAATTTTTACTGCATCATTAGAAACGATATAGTGTGGGGCTTCAGGGTATTTTTTGATGAACATTTCAAAACGAGTGCTGGTA
The DNA here is from genome assembly GCA_011330545.1 of Flavobacteriia bacterium. Taxonomy (GTDB): domain Bacteria; phylum Bacteroidota; class Bacteroidia; order Flavobacteriales; family Flavobacteriaceae; genus Aureibaculum. The sequence continues at coordinate 5,720 of DRQI01000154.1, read as the reverse complement.
ATTACAGGGTTTTTAAAAAAACTACCGCTATTTCCAATTTCTTCCGGATTGGGCAATTTGCGTTGCCTGATGGCGATAACCGCTTTAGAAATATCGGCAATAGTAGGGTTTTTACAATGCTGTGTATCCAATTCTGATTGAATGGCACCATACGAGCTGTTTAGTTGATGATGCTCTTTGGTAAGTTTAAAGGTAACGCCGGTAATGATATATTTTCCTTTGGCTTCATTTTTAAAAATAGAATTGCGATACCCAAAAGCACAATCTTCATTTGTAAAAGTCAAGGTAGAAAGGGTACTTATTTCTAAGGCTTCAACTTCATAAATAGTATCTTTTACCTCTACGCCATAGGCACCGATATTTTGTATGGGTGTAGTGCCTACATTTCCCGGAATTAGTGATAAATTTTCTACCCCGCCAAAATTATGTGCAATGCACCAACGTACAAAGGCATGCCAATTTTCGCCGGCTTGTGCTTTGACAAAAACATGGCGGTTGGTTTGTTTAACGATGGCAATCCCTTTGGTGTTTATGTGTATCACCGGTTTGTCAATAGTGTTTGTCAATAATATATTACTGCCTCCGCCTAAGATAAAAAAATCTTTTTCGGTATTGAGAAATGTTTTTAAATCATCTAACGAGGTAATTTCAACAAACTGTGTAGCTTTGACATCAATGCCAAAAGTATTGTAGGGTTTTAAAGATATGTTGTGTTGAATTTTCAAGTTAGTAAGTATAACATAGAAATTGTAAAATTATTGGTTGTAGGCTTTTAAAGCTGCCTTTAAGATTTCTACCGAGCGTTTTAAATCGCTTTTATTCAGTACATAAGCAATGCGCACTTGATTCATTCCCATGCCTTTGGTAGAATAAAAACCGGCGGCAGGAGCCACCATAACCGTTTCATTATCTAATGCAAAATGCTCTAACAGCCACTGGGCAAAAGCATCAGCATCTTTAACCGGAAGTGCGGCAATACAATAAAAAGCGCCTTTCGGGCTCGCAACTTGTACTCCTTCTATTTTTTGGAGTTCGGCAACCAACATATCTCTCCTGCCAACATATTCTTTAATAACCGCATCAAAATAACGCTGTGGCGTTGCCAAAGCCGCTTCACTGGCAATTTGGGCGTAGGTGGGCGGACTCAGCCTTGCTTGGGCAAATTTTAATGCCGTAGCGATGACATCCTTATTTTTTGAAACGATACACCCAATTCTGGCGCCGCACATGCTATAGCGTTTAGAAACAGAATCTATCATAATGGCATGTTGCTCTAATCCCGATTCTTGCATCACCGAATAATGTGCCAGGCCATCATACGTAAATTCTCTATAAACCTCATCGGCAATTAAGAATAAATCATATTTTTTGGCAATGGTTGCCAATTGTTGAATTTCTTCCTTTGAATATAAATAGCCGGTCGGATTTCCCGGATTACAAATAAGGATTGCCTTGGTTTTTTTGGTAATTAATTTTTCAAATTCTTCAATAGGAGGCAAGGCAAAGTTATTTTCTATGGTTGAAATTACAGGAATTACCGTTACACCCGAAGCCGTAGAAAAACCATTGTAATTGGCATAAAACGGTTCAGGGATAATAACTTCATCACCTACATCCATAATGCTTCCAAAAGTAAATAATAAGGCTTCACTGCCGCCGGTAGTTACAATAATGTCAGTAGCCGTAACTTCAATATCATTTCTTTTATAATATTGGGCAATCTTTTCGCGATACGTTTCTGAACCTTCAGAACGTGCGTAAGCCAAGACTTCAATAGTATTATTTTTTACCGCGTCTAATGCAATTTGAGGTGTTTTTATATCGGGTTGGCCGATGTTCAAATGAAATACTTTTACGCCTCTTTTTTTAGCATCTTCGGCATAAGGAACTAATTTTCGAATGGGCGATTCGGGCATTTTTAACCCTTTATTAGAGATGGATGGCATTTGTTTTATTTTATGACAAAATTGCAAAAATAAATTCGAAAAACGATAGGTCTTCATTAGAATTTTTAGCGTTAAAGTTTTGCTAAAAATTGTCATTGCGATTAAAAATTTTATAACTTTAAAAATAGTTACGTTTAAAAATGCCAAGAGGCGCTAAGAACTTATTTATGATATGATTAGAAGCATTGCAATAGTATGGTTTGTTTTCCTTGTTTCTATGCCCGGCCCTGCCCAAGACACTTTTAAAATTATGGGCAACCAAGAGAGCTACAACATGCCGTTTAAGTTAATCAATAACTTGATAATTATTCCCATAGGCGTAAATGGCAGCGAATTAAATTTTTTATTAGATACCGGAATTAGCAATACGATTATGTTTAATTTAGACATCAAAGACTCCTTAAAGCTAAGGAATATAGAAAAAGTGCGTTTGAGGGGCTTAGGTGAAGGAGGGCATTTGAATGCATTGAAATCAACCAATAATACGTTCAGGATTGGAAAAGTCATTAACGGCTATCATATGATATATCTGATTCCGGGTAAAGAATTTGACCTGTCTTCTCAGTTGGGAATAAATATAAACGGTATCATAGGAGGCGATTTATTTCATGATTTTGTCATTGATATCAATTATAGCAGCAAACGATTGAAGTTTTATGCCCCGAAGGCCTATACTTATAAAAAATGCAGAAAGTGTAACACCTTCGAACTAAAATTTCACAAAAAGAAACCCTATATAAACTTACAGGTACAAAATAATGATAAAGCGGCCACCGAGGTAAAATTACTGATAGATTCCGGTGCCGGAGATGCTTTGTGGCTATTTGAAAATTCAAATGAAAATATTCAAATTCCCGAAAAATTCTATGCAGATTATTTAGGAAAAGGATTGAGTGGCAATATCTACGGCAAACGCGCCAAGATTGATAAAATAATTATTGGAGATTACTTTTTTACCAATGCCAATGTTTCCTATCCCGATTCGAGTTCTATCGGGTCGGCTATCAAAAACAAACAACGCAACGGAACCTTGGGTTCAGAAATTTTAAAGCGCTTTCGCGTAATTTTTGATTATCCCCACCGTAAAATTACTTTCTTGAAAAAATCAAAGTTTTACAGTGACCCTTTTTTGTACAATATGAGCGGGCTAGAATTGTCATACAGCGGTATGATGTTGGTTAAAGAAAAACACAGTAATATTGATAGGGGGCTTAATAAAAGTGCCAATGCCACCGTAGTAGAAATTGTATATAATTATGTGTATGCCTTTAAGCAATCATATCAAATTTCTGTTGTTAGAAAAGATTCGCCGGCTTACCGTGCGGGATTATCGGTGGGAGATATCATCCTTCAAATTAACGGAAAACCGGCTTATAATTTTAAATTACAGGAAATCAATCGGTTATTTTCTGAAAAACCAGGAAAACAAATCAAATTACTCATTGATAGAAACGGCGAAGTATTGACCTATTCTTTTAGGTTGGAAAGTATGTTGTGACAGGTTATAAGATTTCAAAATTTTATAGGTATAAAACCTCCCAATACAAATAAAGCCTGACAAATTTTAGAACTTGTCAGGCCTCATTTTTTACAGTCTAAAAATATTTTCTATTTATTGAGAAACTACGGTTTTCTTTTTTTGTAAGAGTGTAGCACTGTCTTTTTCGTTCAATACTTTTCCTTTGACAGGAATTACCACTGTTGACCGTTTGGCATTAGAAGTGATGGTTACCGTTTTAGAGAAAGGGCCAATTCTATTAGTAGCATATTTTACTTGAATTTCACCTTGTGCTCCGGGCATAATAGGTTCTTTGGGCCTCGTAGGCACCGTACAGCCACAACTGCCTTTTACATTAGTAATGATTAATGGCGATTTTCCTACATTGGTAAATTTTAAAACTCGAACTCCGTCAGAATTATGAGCTATCTCACCATAGTTTAATACTTCTGTTTCAAATTTAAAAATAGGAGCCTTCTCGTCATTTTTTTTAGAAGTAGCTTGTTCTTGGGCATTCATCGTAAATCCTAAGAATCCGATGCATAAAATAAGTGCAAATTTTTTCATTTTTATTATAAATTTTGAAGTTGTAAAGATACTAATTTTATTTATGAATGTATAACGGGTAAAATTTTAGCATATTGTTTTAAGAACCCGTCTATAATTGTAACTTTGCTAACTATTTTCAAAAAGTATTCCAAACTATGAACATTCCATCAAAATATGATGCAAGCCAAGTAGAAAATAAGTGGTATGACTATTGGATGAAACACCGGTATTTTCATTCAATACCTGACGATAGAGCACCGTATACCATTGTGATTCCGCCACCTAATGTAACCGGAATTTTACACATGGGCCACATGTTAAATAATACCATACAAGATGTGTTGATACGCCGTGCTCGGTTACAAGGAAAAAATGCCTGTTGGGTTCCGGGTACCGACCACGCTTCTATAGCCACAGAAGCCAAAGTAGTGGCCAAATTAAAAGAACAAGGCATTGATAAAAATACGTTGAGCCGTGAAGAATTTTTAAAACACGCATGGGATTGGACGCATGAATACGGCGGGGTTATTTTAGAGCAATTAAAAAAACTAGGCTGCTCATGTGATTGGGATAGGACAAAGTTTACCATGGATGATGATATGAGCGAAGCTGTGATTAAAACCTTTGTCAATTTATACAATAAAGGATTGATTTACAGAGGATACCGTATGGTAAATTGGGATCCTGAAGCCAAGACTACCTTATCAGATGAAGAAGTTGAATATGTAGAACAACAAGGCTTATTGTATTATTTGTCGTATCCTATTGAAGGAAGCGAAGAACGTGTAACCATCGCCACAACACGCCCCGAAACCATTTTGGGCGATACCGCAATCTGCATCAATCCGGATGACGAGCGGTTTCAACATTTAAAAGGCAAAAAAGCCATTGTACCTTTGTGTAACAGGGTAATTCCGATTATTGAAGATGCGTATGTAGATATAGAATTCGGAACCGGTTGCTTAAAAGTAACCCCTGCACATGACGAGAATGATAAGAAATTAGGCGAAAAACACAGGTTGGAAGTCATTGATATTTTTAATGACGATGCTACCTTAAATAGTTTTGGGTTGCACTATCAAGGCAAAGATAGGTTTGTGGTTCGTAAAGAAATTGCCGAAGAATTAAAAGAAAAAGGCTATTTGGTAAAAACCGAATCGTATGTCAATAAAGTAGGTACTAGCGAACGTACTAAAGCTGTCATTGAGCCGAGGTTGTCTGACCAGTGGTTTTTAAAAATGGACAGTTTGGTAAAACCGGCATTGAAAGCGGTGTTTGAGGATAAGGAAATCAAACTCTTTCCAAAAAAAATTGAAAATACCTATCGCCATTGGCTCGAAAATATACGGGATTGGAATATTTCGCGCCAACTTTGGTGGGGACAACGGATTCCTGCGTATTATTACGGTGATGGGAAAGATGATTTTGTCGTTGCCGAAAATAGGGTAGAAGCATTAAAATTAGCTCAACAAAAAACCGGTGACCTGCAATTAACAGCTGATGATTTAAAACAAGATAATGATGTGTTAGACACTTGGTTTTCATCATGGTTATGGCCCATTAGTGTATTTGACGGAGTTTTACACCCTGATAATGAGGAAATAAACTATTATTACCCTACCAACGACTTAGTTACAGGGCCTGATATAATTTTCTTTTGGGTAGCGAGAATGATTTTTGCCGGATATGAACTCAGAGATGAAAAACCTTTTGAAAATGTGTACTTT
>DRQI01000153.1 GCA_011330545.1 Flavobacteriia bacterium | reverse complement strand
GCCACTGCCAACAAAGAAGTAGTAGCCTATTTGTCAATGGGTTTTGGCAATCCGTATGGAGACCCTTGGAATGTTGATATCGTTGCCGATTGGACAGAAAAATTAGCAACAATGGGTGTAAAGATACTATCGCTTTCAGATACAATCGGAAGTTCAACCCCGCAGGTGATAGCCTATTTATTTACCCATTTGATTCCGAAGTATTCCAAGATAGAATTCGGGGCACATTTGCATACTACCCCAACCGCTTGGCGCGAAAAAGTTGAAGCCGCTTTCAAAGCCGGATGTACCCGTTTTGACGGAGCCATCAAAGGGTATGGCGGATGCCCGATGGCAAAAGATGAGCTCACCGGAAATATGCCTACCGAAAAATTAGTAAAGTATTTTAATGAACAAAAGATTCATTTACAGCTCAATCAAGATAATTTTAAGGTGGCTTATGCGCAAGCTGCTAATGTATTTCTGTAAATAAAACAAACCGTAACAAAATTCTTTTGTGCCCAATATCACATTATTATTCGCTAATAAACCGTAATTTTATACGTCTTAAAAATCAACCGCAATGCGAATTATAAAATACTTATTAATTGGAGTAATCGCCTCCGTTTTCATCTCCTGTACAGCCACACAGCAAACCGTTAAAACTTCTACTGTTCAAGATGACGGCAAGATTGATATCACTTTTTTACAGTTAAACGACGTGTATGAAATAGCACCGCTCGAAGGCGGAAAAGTAGGCGGAATGGCACGCGTAGAATATGTGCACCAAGAATTGTTAAAAGAAAATAAAAATACCTATATGTTTATGGCGGGCGATTTTCTAAACCCATCATTATTAGGTACCGTAAAATATAACGGCGAGCGTATACGAGGCCGGCAAATGGTAGAAATAATGAATGCCATGAATTTTGACCTGGTAACCTTTGGCAACCATGAATTTGATTTGAAAATGAAAGATTTGCAAAAGCGTTTAAACGAATCGAATTTTAATTGGACATCGGCCAACGCACGACAAAAAGTATGCAAAAAAGCTACCTATCCTTTTTATAAAGAACGAAACGGAATTAAAGAATTTATTCCTGACACCTATATTTTAGAAGCCAAAGATGCCGACGGCACAACGGTAAAAATTGGCTTTTTTAGCGTGGTAATTCCGTCAAATCCGCAAAATTTTGTGGTGTATAAAGATATATTTACCGAAGCCACAAGGGCTTATAATGCATTGAAAGACAAGGTTGATATCATTATCGGCCTAACCCATGTAGCCGTAGAGCAAGACAAAAAAATAGCCCAAATGTTACGCGATGTCCCTTTAATTATGGGTGGGCATGAACATACCAATATGTTGGTAACCGTTGGCAATACTAAAATAGCCAAGGCCGATGCCAATGCCAAAACCGTGTATATCCATAGATTACATTATGATAAGCCCACAAAAACCCTACAGCTCACTTCAGAACTAAAATCCATTTCCGACAAAACTAACAGTGATACAAAAGTGGCTGCAATTGTCTCAAAATGGAACGGAGTTTTAAACAATCAAATCAAACAAATTATTGACGACCCCAATGGTATTATTTATACTACCGATGTTCCCCTTGACGGAAGGGATATCCCTATCAGGAGTAAACAGACCAATTTAGGAAAACTCGTTGCCAAGGCTATGGCTTTTGGTTTTCAAAATAAAGTAGATTGTGCGTTGGTCAATGGAGGCTCCATACGGTTAGACGACCAATTAGAAGGCGATATAAACAGTATCGATATCTTTAGGGTACTGCCTTTTGGCGGAAGTATTGTAAAAGTACAATTAAAAGGAAGCCTCTTAACAGAAGTACTTGACTACGGCGAATCTAAAGCCGGAAAAGGCGCTTATTTACAGCGTTATAATGCCGATTTTGATACGGCAACACAACAGTGGAAGGTTGATGGCAAGCCCATAGATTCTGAAAAAATATATACCGTAGCCTTTAGCGATTATTTATTAAAAGGATACGATATTCCCTTCTTAAAACCCGATAATAAAGATGTTGTCAATGTCTATTATCCTGCAAAAGACGAAATGGGTTATGATATTAGAAAGGCCATTATTTCATATTTAAAACAATTACCTTAATTTTATGTAAAATTTCACCACCTACCGGTTGTGCCTTTTAGAAAAACCATACAAGAACAATTGTCAAAACCTTTTCCAATATGGGAATATACCGTAAAGCGGAAGGTTTTAATGATAGTATTAATACAGCTTTTTAGCATTTCTTTTAAATTTATATATAAGCCTTTTGGAGGTTTTAATATTCCGGCAGATAAGATAATTTTATTTCATATAGGGCATATTATTATAAATTTAGTAGTCTTAAGTTTTTATTTTTTTATACTCCCACGGCTATTCTACGGCTATTTTAAAGAAAAAGAAAGAACCGTTTTCAGAGAGTTTGTTTGGATAGTTTTATTGGTTGTCTTATTAATCTTATGTCATGCGGGATTCAACTATGTATATGAATTTCATAGCATTGTTAGCAATTCGCTACTTGATTCTTTGTATGTAAATATTGGTATCGGAATATTTCCAATAATAATTATTTTGTTATTGGCTAAAATAAGGCAATTAAAAGGCAATAGTTTGACCGACGCTTCACAAGAAGCCACAGCGAGTTTTATAGAGATTAGTTCAGAATCAGGGAATGAATTTATGAAAATTCCTTTAGAAAGTATTCAATATATCAAATCATCTGATAATTATTCTGAAGTATACTTTGAAGAAGAAAATACACTCAAGAAAAAGATATTCAGAATTAGCCTTACCAATTTGGAAAAAAGGGTAAAATCAAATTTTTTGTTTAGAATTCATCGATCTTATATTATCAATTTCTTAAATGTACAATCAGTTATCGGTAATGCAAATAAGTGCGAAGTATTATTAAAAAGAATAAAAGTTAAGATTCCGGTAGCTCGTTCTAAGCGGCAAGAAATGTTAAAAAAATTAAAGCAATTACCCGTATCCTTTAGAATTTAACCAAATTGATTTACTGTTTATCCCTAAAACATACCAATTCCAAACTTTTCAACTCATTTTACCACAATTTTATTTTTTTATAATGTAGTTTGCATTAAAGAACTAACTAATTTAATTCAAACATACGATGAAATTTACAACAAAACTTTATTTTATTAGCATGTTAATGCTCGGGCTTATAACTCACAAATTGTATTCTCAGACAAGCAATGTAACAGGCAAAATAACTGATGAATCAGGAACTGAACTTTTTGGATGTAATGTGATTCTTTTAAACTTACAAGGAGGAATTATTGTAGGCACAACAACTGACGAAAAAGGACAATACACTATTGAAAAAGTTAGATTTGGCTCATATATCATTAAGGCAGCTTATGTGGGTTTTGCAACACAATCAAAACGAATAGAAGTTAATTCTGACGGTGAACAAACAGTTGATTTTAAGTTGATAGAATCTTCGTCAGAGTTAGATGAAATTACAATAACGGCCGGAAGAAAGGCTGAAAAGGTTTCAGAAGCATCTTCAAACATTCATGTTATTGGCCTTAAATCTGTAGAAATAGCCCAAGAGCCTACAACCTTCGGATTATTAAAGAATATTAACGGAATTGATTATGTTGAAACCGGAATGGGGCAACAGCAAGTAAATGCTAGGGGATATGCATCGCCTTTTACCGGAGGGATGCTTACCCTTGTTGATAACCGATCTGTTTCTTTACCCGGGATAGGAAGTGTTTTTGGCTCGGGGATGGGTGTCTCACAACAAGATATTAAACGCGTTGAAGTTATTGTTGGGCCCAATTCAGCATTGTACGGCTCCGGTGCTGCACAAGGAGTTATTAATATAATTACCAAAAATCCTAAAGAATACGCCGGTACCAGCCTCACCTTTAGAGGAGGAAATAAAAAACAACTCGGTTTGTCTTTTAGAACCAGTGGTTTGTTAGGAGAAAAATTTGGATATAAAATCAGTGGAGAAAGGTTTACAGCTGAAGATTTTGACCAGCGCGTTGAAATTATTAGTCAAGGACAGCCAACAGGTATTTTTACAAACCCTAATAATGATATCGAAAATTCAACTTTTAACGGTTCTCTATATTTTTTTCCTAGTTCAAATACAGAATTGGTTTATGCCGGTGGAATTTCATTTGCAAATTTTGTAAATCAGTCAAATATTGGCTCCTTACAAATTGATAATTTTAAGTTTTGGTATCATCAGTTCAGAGCTAATTTCAGTGATTTTTTTGGGTTTGGCTCTGCATTTTTTCAAGCAAATTATACCTCTAATGATTTAGGAAATACATATAATCTACGTGCTGTGGCTGAAGCCGTTGCCCGCGGTGACAATGAAGAAGATGCTAAAAAAGCACAACGTTTTGTTGACGAGTCAGAACGATTTGATATGGAATTTCAACATAATTTTGACCTTGACACAAAAAACTTTATAACATGGGGCTTACAATATACCAATACCTTGCCCAATAGTAAAGGCACTATTTTAAGTGATGGCCCACAAGGAAATAAAATTAAAATAAATGAATTCGGTGCCTATCTGCAATATGAAAATGAAATGTTAAAAAACATCAAACTTACAGTTTCAGGGCGCTATGACAACAATGATGTTTTTGGAGACCAATTTAGCCCTAAGTTGGCAGTGCAATATAAAAAGAACAATCACAATGTACGGATAGTCTATAATAAAGCATTTACAAGCCCTGCCGTACAACCTTCGTTTTCTTTTTTACCGCTGGCTGTTTTGCAAACTAATGTTGAAATTGACCCTGTTAATTTACCGGGGGTTACGGTGCCTTCCGTTCCGGTAAATATGATATTAAGAGGGGCAAGTGAGGGCTTTGCCATTACAGATACAAATGGTAATCAAGTGGGGAAAATAAAAAAATTGGCACCTACCGAAACAGAATCGTATGAATTTGGCTATAAAGGATTATTATTTGACAAACTATATATAGATTTTACATACTATCATACCATTTATACCAATTTTATAAGCTCGCCAATTCCGATAAATAACCCCGAATTGGTCTTAGATGCATCGTCGGTTGGAGCAGGGCTCATTCCAACCGGACAAGGATGGGCCTCATTGGTTTTTGGAGTACCCGGAAGTACACCTTTGACTAATGTTGCCGAATTTCCAAATGAATTGGTATTGTCATATGTAAATTTTGGAAAAGCAAAAGTAGACGGAGTAGACGTTGCTGCCGAATACAGTATTACCCCTAATATAACCGCCAAACTGGCCTATTCGTATGCCAAATATGGCGATTTTGAACAAGTACCTACATTTATTGCCAATCCGGGAACACCAAATTCTCCTGAAAATGTGTGGCGTGGCGGACTAAAATATGTAGGTAAACAAGGTGCCTTTGCAGAACTTACGTTTAGAGCCGTTGAGAGCTATTTCTTTACAGGAGCACAAGAATACCAAAGAGGCGAAATACCATCGTTTACTGTTTTTAATTTGAGCGGAGAAATACCGTTGAATTTTATTAAATTTTCTAAGGCGAACCTCGGTATTTCTTTAAAGAATTTATTCGATAATAAACATATTGAATTACCGGGAACTCCGAAACTAGGATTTTTAGGAAGTGCCTATCTAAAGTTTAATTTTGATAAATAAATGTTTAGTTATTAGTACGCAGCTATAAAATTTATAATTTAGGCCTTGCCACAAGTTTGTCGATAAAATTAAAGTTAACAATTTGCAATATAGAGAAGAGCCTACAACAAGTAGGCTCATGACTCTTACAAGTAAGTACTTAGCAACATTGCCGGTTAAACCCGGAGTATGCATTAGACTTTCAATTCTGAGCTCAAACTACTTCAAAACCTGCCCGCCGGTAGGTACACTGCTTTGCTAGCTTTTCTGTTTTCACCGTAGCGGTGCTATGCTGAAACCAGTAAGACGTTTTATTTTATTGGTTGAGAGTAGAAGCCTGGAGCGTTGAACCCCTTTTGACTCTAGGCTTCTTTATATAAATTAAAAACCAACGATGATATGTTTTTATATTGCGTTGAAAAGAGGTTGGCGAAAAAAACCTTTATTGAGTCATTTTGACGGAGAGAGACGAACCACGAGCCCTACCAGTTAAGAAGACAAGCTCGATACTCTCCTGAGTACTCAAAATCGCTCTACCTGAATGGCATTACCCGTTGAAATAGCAATAGAACCATAAAAATAAACCCTTTAGATAATTTTAATATGTTTGTAATCAATTGATTATCGGTTGCTGAAAAAATTATTTAAAATTATTCTAAATAATATTGGTCAGTTTCTATTTCATTTTTATATTTGTGCCATAATTCACTATTTATAATAAGTCTAAATAAAAATAAAATGAAAAATAGAATATCAATAGTATTTATTTTTGTAGCTATAGTTGGATTTTCACAAACCAAAAAAGATACAATCACAACTAACAACCAACAGCAAAATGCAGCACAGACCATTTTAAACAATACAATTTCAAAAGGCCTTACCATTGGCGGTTACGGGCAAGTTGATTATAACCAAGAAGAAAGCAATAACGGAACCTTAGATATTCACAGGATGATTATACTTATTGGCTATAAATTTAATGATAAGGTACAATTCGTCTCAGAAATTGAATACGAACACGTAAAAGAAGTGTTTGTAGAACAGTTATTTTTAAATTATGGCTTGAGTGATAATATGAACCTACGAGCCGGTTTAATGCTCGTCCCCATGGGTATAATTAACGAATACCACGAACCAACGGTATTTAACGGAGTTGAAAGGCCGAGTATGGACAAAAGTATTGTACCGTCAACATGGCGCGAAATTGGTGTAGGGATTTCCGGTAGGATAGATAATGCAAATATGCGCTACCAAGCCTATGTATTTAACGGATTTTCGTCAGTAAACGGTTCAAAAGTATTGGGCGGCGCCAATGGCTTGAGAAACGGGCGCCAAAAAGGGGCAGAATCAACCATTAATACCCCTAATTTTTCAGGAAAGATTGATTTTTACGGAATTCAAGGATTGCGGCTTGGTTTTTCGGGATATTTTGGGCGTACACAAGCCGCAGATGAAGTTGATAAACGCGATGGCGCTGATGTAGGCATTAGCATGTTAGGCCTTGACGCACGTTATACCCATCAACGATTTAGCGCGAGAGGCCAGTTTGTACATGCCGCTATTAGCGATACCAAAGCCTATAATATCGCTAATAATGCAGATTTAGGAAGCGCCTTGCAAGGCTGGTACCTAGAAGCCGCTTACAACCTGCTTTCCCCAACTAAAGAACAGCGTTTGGTCGCCTTTACAAGATATGAAACGTATGATACACATGCCTCAGTTGATGAAAGTATATCTAAAAATTTAGCCTATGACAGAAAAGAACTAACTTTCGGCCTCAGTTATCACATTGCCCCCGGTGCCGTGGTAAAAGCTGATTATCAACTAAAAGACAATGCCCTACCCGGTGTTCAGGTTGCCAATCAGTTAAATTTCGGACTTGGCTTTTGGTTTTGAATCGAAAAGAAGATTTCAGAAGATAATGTTGCCTTAGGCTTTTCCTATCCTGTATATTTCACGATGTTGAGGATAGAATTATAATAAAACACCAAGAAATTAATAGTGTAAACCTATGAATTTTAAACTAGCATATATTTTTATATTCCTGATATCTATTGGGTTATTTTCCTTTCAAATTCCTAACAATGTTAAAAAGAAAGTAACCAAAGAAATAAAAACAGCTTTTGAAGTAGCAACTTTTTCGTTAGAAGCTGTAACGATATCCGATAAGGATAACCAAGCATTGCCCCTAAAAATAACCGGTAAAAACCTGTATAAAGTTATTGTTCAACACAATACCATAGGTTATGCTTTTATAGATAAAGCGCCCAGTAAAACAGATCAATTTGATTACTTGGTTTTATTTGATAAAAACCTGATTATAAAGAAAGCAAAGATATTGATTTACCGAGAAGACTATGGAGGTGAAATTGGCAGCAAACGGTGGTTAAAACAATTTATTGGGAAAAAAGAAAGCGACACACTTCGCTATAAAAAAGACATCATTGCCATTTCAGGAGCTACCATTTCGGCTACCTCAATGACAAAAGCCGTCAATACCTTATTAAAAACAATTGCCATACTTCACCAAAACCATACTATCTGATGCAACTCAACCAACTTATGTACCGGCTACCCAAAGAAATAAAACTCTTTTTAGGAATTTTTATTATTGTATTGAGCATAGGATTTTATACAGGCTTGTTATTTGTCAATGAAACTTCTTCGCTATCGAGTACGGGTATTCAACAAAACTATTTAGGCAATGAAGGTGATGAAGCAGCAACAGAAATGAAATTTAAAAAATCAGAAAGGGAAATGCTTTCCATAGTACATTCGCATATCCTGTCAATGTCAATGATATTCTTTTTGCTGGGAGTGGTATTAGCTATTACAGATATATCAAAACCCTTAAAAATGTTTTTGATGATAGAACCTTTCTTTTCGGTGCTGGCAACCTTCGGCGGTATTTATTTTCTATGGAAAGGAATTTTTTGGATGAAATATCTAGTGCTATTTTCAGGAGCTTTGATGACATTATCATTTACACTGTCAATGAGTATTATTTTACTCAAGTTGGCACGTTCGCAGAAATAACACTATTTAAACCTGTAAATTTCAATTAATAATTGTAAATTCGCATGCAATTAATTTTAAAAGGCTAACAAAATTCAAGATGATTTTGTTTCCGCATAATTTGCATTCCAATAAAAAGGAATCTATAAACTAATTGCACTATGAATGCTTACAATTCCAAATTTGTAGGAGAAGGGTTAACCTACGATGACGTACTCTTAGTACCCGCTTTTTCAGAAGTCCTTCCACGCGAAGTCAATATCCAAACAAAATTTACCAAAAACATTTCTTTAAACGTGCCTATTGTTTCAGCAGCGATGGATACCGTAACCGAATCGGCCATGGCCATTGCAATGGCACAAGAAGGAGGTATTGGCGTACTGCATAAAAACATGGCCATTGAGCAGCAAGCCAAAGAAGTACGCAAAGTAAAAAGGGCAGAATCAGGAATGATTATAGACCCCGTAACCCTTACCGTAGATGCAAAAGTGATCGATGCCCAAAACTGTATGCGCGAATACAGCATTGGCGGAATCCCCATAGTAGATGCCTCAGGAAAACTATTAGGAATTGTCACCAATAGAGATTTGCGTTTTGAGCGGAATTTCGGGCGCCCGATTGCCGAAGTAATGACCCGTGAAAACTTAGTAACCGTCAGTGAAGGGACTTCCTTAAAAGAAGCCGAAGGCATTCTACAAGAAAATAAAATTGAAAAGTTGCCCGTAGTAGATGACGATTATAAATTAGTGGGCTTGATTACCTTTAGAGACATTGCCAAACTCAGCCAAAAACCCTTTGCCAACAAAGATAAATTCGGCAGGCTACGCGTAGCGGCAGCCATCGGAGTAACCCCCGATGCAATTGACAGAGCCGCTGCCCTCAATAAAGCGGGAATAGATGCAGTTATTATAGATACGGCACACGGCCACACTCGAGGTGTAGTTTCTGTTTTAAAGAGTATAAAAGAACAATTTCCTACATTGGATGTTGTGGTTGGTAATATCGCCACGCCCGAAGCTGCAAAATATTTGGTCGCTGCCGGAGCAGACGCCGTAAAAGTTGGTATTGGCCCCGGGTCTATCTGTACCACTAGAGTAGTGGCAGGGGTTGGGTTTCCACAATTTTCAGCGGTCTTAGAAGTTGCCGCAGCCTTAAAAGATAGTGGCGTGCCCGTAATTGCCGATGGCGGAATCCGCTATACCGGCGATATTCCCAAAGCCATTGCCGCCGGTGCCGATAGTGTAATGTTAGGCTCATTATTAGCCGGTACCAAAGAATCGCCCGGAGAGACAATTATCTACGAAGGCCGTAAGTTTAAATCGTATCGCGGAATGGGCTCTATAGAAGCCATGAAAGAAGGCAGTAAAGACCGTTATTTCCAAGACGTAGAAGACGATATTAAAAAATTAGTTCCCGAAGGTATTGTCGGGCGAGTACCTTATAAAGGCGAATTATACGAAAGCATCCACCAATTTGTAGGAGGCCTGCGTGCCGGAATGGGCTATTGCGGCGCCAAAGACATTTCTACCTTAAAAACATCGGGTAAATTTGTAAAAATTACGGCTTCGGGTATTGCCGAAAGCCATCCGCACCATGTGATGATTACCAAAGAATCACCCAATTATTCAAGGCGATAAGTTACAATTCGCTTGTATAAAATTTCTTATTATTTTTAACCATTGCTAAAAGGTGATAAAGTAATCATTAGCTTTATGGTTTAAATGGGTTCACCAAAAACAAAATCATGTAAAAAAAATGAAAGAAATGATTTACAATGAAATTGAACCACCAACGCAATTGCATTCTTTTGTACAATCATTTTGGCATTTTGAAAACACTTCAAGCAGGGCACTTCACTATTCGATACTTCCCGATGGTTGTTTTGACCTTTTGGTGTTTCAAGACGGGAATACTAAACTTACCGGAATCTGGAACAAAAAAATTGATATTTCCGTACCGAAAGAAACAAAGATTTTCGCCATACGATTCAAGCCATTGGCAGTTGAGTATTTATTGGAAAGTAGCATCAAAAGACTCTTAAATTCTTCAATTCAAAACCCAAAAAATGAATTTGTGGAAAAAATGACAACCCAAACCATAAAATTTAGCGAGTTTGTAGCCGCCAATGCTTCGAAAATAATAACAATTTTAAGTACTGGAAAGAGAATGGACACAAGAAAAGAAAAAGTTTTTGACTTGCTATTCAGTACAAATGGAGTTGTGAAAGTAAGTGAAATCTCTGAAAAATCATGTTGGAGTAGCCGTCAAATAAATCGGTATTTTACGGCAAAATTTGGGTTGTCAACCAAACAATATGCTAATATTCTAAAAGTCTTTTCAACTTATACAGACTTAGCAAAAGGAATCGTATATCCGCAAACGAGCTATTTTGACCAATCGCATTTTATAAAAGAAATAAAAAAACATACAGAGACAAACCCCAAAGAATTAAAGAAAAACAAAAACGGCCGATTTTTACAATTATATACACAACGAATAAAATAACTTTGTGCTTGATAATGAATAAATTTAGCAAAAAATGAAATTAAACAACATTAGATTATTAGTAAACAATTTTGAACAAAGTTTTCAGTTTTACAATGATATTTTAGGGTTAGACTGCACTTGGGGAGATAAAAGTTCAAATTTTGCCAGTTTTGATATTGGCTTATCGTCAGGCCTTGCCATTTTTAAAGCAGCCCTAATGGCAGAAGCCATTGGAACCGAAAGAGATGAAACAAGGCCAATTGATAAATTTGCAATTGTTATAGAAGTTGACAATGTTGACGAAACGTATACAAAACTCAAAAATAAAATCAATTTTAGTACCGAACCGACAAATATGGAGGCATGGGGAATTAGAGTGGTACAT
>DRQI01000152.1 GCA_011330545.1 Flavobacteriia bacterium | reverse complement strand
GAATGGGTGAATGGGTGAATGGGTGAATGGGTGAATTTATAATGAAACAAAAAACGAAAAACAAAAAACCATAATAATGCTAGCGATATTAAAAAAAGAACTCAATGCATTTTTTGCCTCGCCCATAGGCTATTTGGTAATTGCCGTATTTTTGGTAACCAATGGTTTGTACTTATGGGTATTAAAAGGTGATTTTAATATTTTAAATGCCGGTTTCGCCGACCTTACCGGTTTCTTTTTTATTGCCCCATGGTTCTTTTTATTTTTAATACCGGCTATCACCATGCGTAGTTTCTCAGATGAATTTAGGCTAGGCACCATAGAAATCCTAAAAACAAAACCGCTAACAGATTGGCAAATAGTACTCGGAAAATACGCAGGTGCCTTATTGCTCATCATCATCGCTTTGATACCTACATTGATATATGTATACAGCATCGTACAATTGGGAAACCCCATCGGTAATTTAGATATGGGCAGCACCATCGGTTCTTATATGGGCTTGTTATTTTTGGCAAGTGCCTATACCGCTGTCGGGCTGTTTACCTCAACCCTTTCTGGCAATCAAATTGTAGCCTTTATCATCGCTGTAATCATCTCGTTTTTTTTCTTTTACGGATTTGATGCCTTGGCAGATTTAGGCATTTCTGAAACCTTGCGGGCATTCGGAATGAACGAACACTTTAAGAGTATAAGCAGGGGCGTTATCGATACACGAGATGTTATTTATTTTGTGTCGATTACGGTTTTCTTCTTATTCATAACCAAACTAAAATTGAACGTTGAATGAAGAGTACAAGTGCTAAAATAATTATTCTTATCATTAGTATTATTGCCGTAAACTTGATATCCTCAACGTTTTATAAACGTTTTGATTTGACAAAAGACAAGCGCTATACGCTTTCTGAAACTACGCAAAACCTCTTGGCAAACATTGACGGGCCTATCTATATCAACGTGTATTTAGAAGGCGATTTTCCATCAGAGTTTAAACGCTTGCAAGTAGAAACCAAACAATATTTAGAAGAGTTAAAAGCCCTCAATAAAAATATTAAATTCCAATTTATTGAACCCTTAAATCAAGCTGAAGCATTGATAAAAAAAGGCTTGCAGCCCAGTAGGTTATCGGTACAAGAAGACGGCAAGGTATCAGAAGCCGTTATTTTTCCTTGGGCAACCGTTACTTATAATAATAAAACCGAAAATGTCTCTTTGCTAGCCGGCCAAACTTCAGCAACACAAGAAGAACAACTTCAAAATTCAATCCGTAACCTAGAATATGCTTTTGCCAACGCCATCCATAAAGTAAGTACCGAAAGAAAACAAAAAATTGCCATCCTTAGAGGAAATGGCGAACTCGAAGATAAGTACTTAGTTGGTTTTTTAAGGCAATTAAGGCAATATTATAAATTGGCACCTTTCACCTTAGACTCTGTAAGTAAAAACCCACAAAAAACACTGCAAGAGCTCACCGGTTACGACTTGGCAATTATTGCAAAGCCTACTGAAAAATTTACCGAAGAAGAAAAATTTACCTTAGACCAATACCTTATAAATGGCGGTAAAACACTTTGGTTGATAGACAACGTAAATGCCGAGTTAGACAGTTTGATGCAAACAGGGCAAACCTTAGCATTTAACAGAGATTTAAACCTCACTGACCTTTTGTTTAGCTACGGAATCAGAATTAATTATACACTATTAAAAGACATTCAATGCGCTACCATCAGCTTAGCCTCAGGCAATAGCGGCAACCAAACGCAATATCAAGATTTTCCTTGGTATTATTACCCATTAATTATCCCCACAAATGACCATCCCATTACGGCAAACCTAAACCGGGTAAGATTGCGGTTTGCCAGTACTATCGATACCTTAAAAAATAGTAAAATCAGTAAAACCGTTTTATTGCAAAGCTCACCATATTCTAAGCCTTTTGGCACTCCACGGATTATCTCATTAGACGAAGTTGCCAAAAAACCTTCACAACAAGATTTTAATAAAGGCAACCAAACATTAGGTGTATTGTTAGAAGGCCAATTTACCGCTGCTTATGCCAATAGGGTAAAACCTTTTGAAACCAAATTATACAAAGATAAAAGCAAGCCCAATAAAATGGTAGTCATTGCAGATGGCGATGTTATTGCCAATGAGCTGTTTCAAGGCATTCCGCTAGATTTAGGCTTAGATAAATGGACAAAAATACATTACGACAATGCACCGTTTTTAATGAATACCATCGACTATATGTTAGACGATATAGGCTTGTTAAAACTTCGCTCGAAGAATATCCAATTACAATTTTTAGACAAACAGAAAGCCTATAAAGAACGTACCTTTTGGCAATTGGTAAATGTAATTTTCCCTTTGGGATTACTGCTAATCTTCGGACTTTTATACACTTTTTTGAGAAAGCGGAAATTTAGTTAAAAATTAGTTAAAGAAAGGTTAACAGTACTCTTATTTAGTATCTTTGGAAATGAACTTATGTAAACTTTTTCAATAACAACTAAAAACAACTCTAAATTTATCTACTATGTACAAAAAACTAGCATTCGCACTTTTATGTTTTGCAACACTAACAATCAGTGCCCAAGTAAAAGCCCCGGCACCGAGCCCTACTTCTAAAACCGAATTAAAAGTCGGACTGACAGATGTTTCCTTAGAATACTCGCGGCCTTCTATGCGCGGAAGAAAAATTTTCGGAAACCTTGTCCCTTACGGTAAAGTGTGGAGAACCGGAGCCAATGCCAATACAAAAATTTCTTTTGGCGATGATGTAACCATCAATGGCGACAGTTTAAAAAAAGGAACCTACGCCATTTATACCATTCCGAATGAACAATCTTGGGAGGTCATCTTCTATAGCGATGCCAATAATTGGGGAACACCACAAAAATGGGACGACAGTAAAGTAGCTTTAAAAACAACAGCCAAAGCCCTTACTTTTCCGGATATGAATATGGAGACATTCACTATTTTGATTGATAACTTAGCGGATGGAAAATCAGGCGATTTAAATTTTCTTTGGGATGATACCATTGTAACGGTAAAAATAGGAGTGCCTACTGATGCCATTGCACAAGCCAGTATCGATAAAATAATGGGCGGGCCTACTGCCAATGATTATTTTGCCGCTGCCAGCTACTACAGAAACACCGGCAAAGACCTCAAACAAGCTCTAACTTGGATTGACAAAGCGGTTCAATTGCGTAAAGATGCCTATTGGATGACCCGTGAAAAATCGCTAATATTAGCGGCATTAGGAAAGAAAAAAGAAGCCATTGAAGCCGCAAAAGTATCGTTAGAAAAAGCCAAAGAAAAAGGAAACAACGATTATGTAAAAATGAATACCGACGCTATTGCCGAATGGTCTAAGTAAAAATCACACCTCTTGAGAAGGTGGCTTTAGAAAACCCCTAAAAGGGGACAATGAGTAACAAAACAAAATTATTATAAACAGGCCTGTCAGGCCTGAAAAAGTAGGCAAAGCCAAGAGGACATTACCATCAGCTAAACAGATGGTTTTTCAAAGTAAAATAAAAAATAATCACAGTATCGAGGTTGAGGAATGCTGTTCGCATATTCCTCAACCTTATTTTTATGCTACACTTGTCAGGTATTACACAGCTATTCGACCAATATTTTCATAACCTAAACACCATAACTCCATGAAAATTTTTAAAATCCTATTTTTTTTTACGTTAATAACCCTTATCGGATGTAATACCAAAAGCCCAAGGCAACAAGCCAGCGGAAAAATAGAAGGAGTAGCCATAACCGTTGATTACGGAGCTCCGAGTGTGAAAGGAAGAACCGTTTGGGGCGGATTAGAACCGTATGATAAAGTATGGAGGGCAGGTGCCAATGAAAATACCACCATATCCTTTGATAAAAATGTAACCATTAACGGCCAACCATTGCCCGCAGGCAAATATGGCTTTTTTATCATTCCGAAAGAACACGGCGATTGGATTGTTATCTTCAATAAGAAAAATGACGAATGGGGTGCTTTTTCCTATAAACAAGAAGAAGATGCTTTACGCGTAACCCTCACTCCTCAATTTACTACTGATGTCCAAGAACAGCTCAAATACACAGTAGCTGAAAACTCTATAGGTTTTGCCTGGGAAAAAGTTAGGTTGAACATTCTCGTTAAAAAACAATAAATTGAGTTTTCACTCATTCAAAACAATACATAAACATACCTTGCCATTCGGAGCATTATTGTTATTGATGCTTATAACAAGCTGTTATTCAGCAAAAAAACTACTCAACAAAAGTGAAACGCCGGTGGTAAACTTTTCAGCAGCGAAACTCAACGGTATTTATAAAAACCAAATTAAAGATTTTGATAATTTCGGACTCTGGCAGTTGTTCTACCGAAGTAAATCTTTTATAAATGATACCATTTCAACTGTTAATACCGCTGTTAAACTTAACATGCTTACTGCAAAGCAACTGGAAGTACAGTTACTTTCAAACGGAAAGATAATTCGCACGGCAATGTTAAAAGGACACATAAAAAACGGCTATTTTTCTGTCAATAAAAAATTGGTTTACCTGCCCATACCGTTTCTCTACAAACATCAAGAGAGTAAAATTTTAGTAGGCAATGACAATTCAGGTAATTTGGTGGTAATCCATGCCTTTAAAGATGAAGATTGGCAGATTATCATGGCTGGCGGCGGCGGTGGCGGAATTTCAAACTATACCTTTGAACGTATCGGCAACTAGCGATTTTTGAATTCTGATGACAACAAATCAACTTAACGTAGTATCCGAAAAGGCTATCTATAAGTTGGAAACTTATTGGTTATTAAAAGATGGCCTTTTTTTGAACGTCAAACCCATTTTATTACATTAACCGCTTAGATTGCCTGTATAAAATTGTATCGAGAATTTGGCCATTGCTTACTAAAAAGTTCTCGATATGCCGCTCCTCCGTCGCGGTACTCAAACTAACAATAATTTAGATGTTTATAATTGTTTTTAACTAAATACCGGATAATAATTTCATTGGTTAAACTCAGATAAAAGTTATAAACCCTACGTGTCAATTCGAGTGATTTTTCAAAGACAAACCCTAGTTTGTTTTTGTAAAATTATATCGAGAATTTGGCTATCGGTTACTAATAAGGTTCTCGATACGCCGCTCCTACGTCGCGGTACTGAAAAGCACGGAAAAAATGTAGCAAAAACAAATATTAAACCTTTTCTTGCGTTAATAGTCTAAAGTAAAAAACCTAGTTTGTTGATTGCCGAAACCACACT
>DRQI01000151.1 GCA_011330545.1 Flavobacteriia bacterium | reverse complement strand
TAAAAAACATGATGAATTTGCTTGGATTAATTTTTCATACGAAAATAAAACATCAAGTTTTAAGGAATTTAAATTAGAATCTAATAAAGAAAAATTTGTTCAAACGGTCAATTTCAAGAATAAGTTCTACTTAATAAGTATTGTAAAAAACTCATCTATATTAAGTGTTTATTCGTTTGATAACCATGGTAGTTATCAAAAGAATTCAATTGACCTTTCTGATAAATCCTTCCATGATAAAATTAATTTAAAAACATCTCTTTACAAATTATTGACAGTACCAACTGGTGCGTATGGGCTAGGTAAAAAAGTGAATATTAAAAAAATTGAAGAGAACAACCCAAATGCCATTGAAGTAACTTCTGAAAATGTAAAGCTTTACCTTAGAAAAAATAAAATAGTCTTTACATTTGACCAAAATATTTTTTATTCTCAAATTCTATCTATTGATCTAAATACATTTGATACTAATGTAAAACTGGCAAGATATCCATTGGCTTATCTTCAAAAAGCAATAAAAAAAACAAATTCTTTTCTATTTGAAGATTATATTTTTTTGATTGCAATAACTAGAGAAAAATTTGCGTTTTCAATTCAAAATTATAATTCAGATGAACCTATTAAAGAATATGTAGCAACGTTAAATGATGAGATTTCTTTTAAAAACACTCCGATTATTCAAGAAGGAGGCATGTATGATAATTATAGAGAATTAAAAACAACCAATCAATTCTTAAGGAAGGTCACTAGTGGGTTTGTAGGTATTTCTGTTTCTAAATCTCAGGATAATTACTTAATTACTTTAGGTGGTAAACAACCGGTTCAATCAGGAGTGCCAATACCGATGGGAATTGGTGTGCCCATAGGTACTATTGGGTCTGTTTCGGTATTTTTCAACCCTGCTTTCTTCGCCTATAATTCTTATTCTAACACAAAATCTGTTATTGTCAAAGGACTTTTTGATACTAAATTTAATCATATAGAAGGCCAAATAAAAGACAATGCTTTTGATAAAATAAAAGCTTTTGACAAAATAAAAAATTATAGAGGCCTAAAAGAACATCAATCTGGCGCAAGAACTATTTTTAAATATAAAGATTACTATATTTTAGGAGACTACTATTCTCCTTTTAAAGAATATGTTTTATATAGATTTAAAAATTAATCTACCAACTAAAAACCAAGCTATATAAAAATTAATAAAACGTGTTAACTTAATCATAAAAACCAAAACATTTATCGTTACTTTTTTATCTATTGTATCGACAGCCTTCTATGCAACTCCTCCAATTTATAAAATCAAAAACACAGCTTCCCGAAAAAGGAATTCGAAATACTGTTGAACTACTCGATGAAGACTGTACCATTCCGTTTATTTCGCGTTACCGGAAAGAAAAAACCGGTAATTTAGATGAGGTTCAGATTGGTGAAATCGTCAAATGTAAAGAGCTCTTTGAAACGCTGGAAAAACGTAAAATTACCATCCTAAAAGCATTGGAAGAACAAGAGGTGTTGACCGATGAACTCAAACGTAGCATTCAACAAGCATCTGACAGTATTGCCCTTGAAGACATCTATTTACCCTACAAAAAAAAGCGTAAAACAAAAGCCGAAACTGCTAGAAATAACGGATTGGAACCTTTGGCAAAAATCATTATGAGCCAACGTGCCAATGAGTTGGAATTTATTGCCGGCAAGTATCTTTCTAACAATATTGAAACCCTTGAAGATGCCTTTGACGGAGCGCGGCATATTATTGCCGAATGGGTAAATGAACGAAGTGATATTAGGAATACCATCCGCTATCAATTAGAACGTTATGCCACCATCAATACAAAGGTGGCAAAAACAAAAGCAGCAGATGAGAAGGCTCAGAAATATAGAGATTATTTTGATTGGAATGAATCTCTAAATCGTATTCCATCTCATCGGCTACTCGCAATTTTAAGAGCCGAAAAAGAAGGTTTTATCAGAATTAAAATTGAAATTGATGAGCATCGGGCACTTACTAAAATTGAAGATAGGATTATTCGCTCCAACAATGCTTGTGCAGATCAAATTGAATTGGCAATACACGATGCTTATAAACGCTTGTTATTTCCCGCTTTATCAAATGAAATTTTAACACAAGCCAAAGAAAAAGCTGATGATGCTGCCATTCAAGTTTTTGCAAAAAATCTAAAACAATTATTATTGGGAGCCCCGTTGGGCGAAAAGAATATTTTGGCCATTGACCCCGGGTTTAGAAGTGGCTGTAAAGTGGTGTGTTTAAATGCCCAAGGCGGATTGGAATACAACGAAACTATCTATCCGCATGCGCCTCAAAACAACACCATTGGTGCCATCAAAAAAATAAGTTCTCTGGTAGGTGCCTACAACATTGAAGCCATAGCCATTGGCAACGGAACCGCCTCGCGAGAAACAGAACAACTCATCAGAAAAATCAGATTCGATAAAGACATTCAGGTCTTTGTAGTGAGCGAAGCCGGAGCTTCTATTTATTCGGCTTCAAAAATTGCCCGTGACGAATTTCCTGATTATGATGTAACGGTAAGAGGGGCGGTTTCTATCGGTAGGCGATTGTCTGACCCACTGGCAGAATTGGTAAAAATCGATGCCAAATCAATTGGTGTTGGGCAATACCAGCACGATGTAGACCAATCAAAATTAAAAAAAGCCTTAGATACCGTGGTGGAGAGTTGTGTAAATACCATCGGTGTAAATATCAACACAGCAAGTATTTCTTTGCTGAGTTATGTGTCGGGTATCGGGCCGAAATTGGCAGAAAATATCGTAACATATAGAAAAGAAAATGGTGCTTTTATAACGAGAAATGCTATTAAAAAAGTACCGAGGCTGGGAAGTAAAGCCTTTGAGCAGGCAGCAGGTTTCTTACGGATAAAAAATGCCAAAAACCCATTGGATGACTCGGCGGTACATCCTGAAAGTTATGCTATTGTTTCGAAAATAGCCAAAGACGCAAAACTGTCTATCTCTGATTTAATAGGCAATACCCAACTGTTACAACAACTAAACCTTCAGCACTATTGTACCAATACTATTGGCTTGCCTACTTTAAAAGATATTGTAAGTGAATTGGAAAAACCGGGGGTTGACCCACGGCAAAAAGCCAAGGTTTTTACATTCAATCAACATATCAAAACTATCAACGATGTAAAAGAAGGCCAATTATTGCCGGGTATTATTAACAATATTACCAATTTCGGATGTTTTGTAGATATCGGAATCAAAGAAAGTGGCTTAATCCATATTTCTAACTTGTCGGATACTTTTGTAAAAGATGTAAATGCCATTGTGAGTTTACACCAACAAGTGATTGTAAAAGTGTTGGATGTTGATGTGGTGAGAAAACGTATTCAGTTAGCTTTGAAGACTAAAGCTGAGAAATTTCAAATTTAAATATACTTTTAAAAATATTATTCAAACGAATCACCTTCATCTAATACTTCTCCTTTCTTTGTATCGTTTTTTCTTGGGGAAAGTTTGTAAATCAAGTACCCAAATCCCAACACAAAGTGTAAGATTACTACCACCATGATAAAATAGTACCAAAAGTTTGAATCGCGCATGGTTTTGTTTTTTTGCAAAGTTACAAGTATCACAACAATTCTAATTGTAATCAATGTTACGAAAAAATATAGTTTATAGATTCTTAGGCCGTACCTCTCTCTGAATGACAGT
>DRQI01000150.1 GCA_011330545.1 Flavobacteriia bacterium | reverse complement strand
CGTACAGTGCAGCTGGAGTTAATAAACCAAACGGAACTAAAAAAAGAGTTGCCGGCATACACCAAGCCGATGGAGATAACTATAAAATGGCAGGTATCAATAAACCTGATGGCACAAAAAAACGTGTGGTTGCCGTAAACAAAGCAGATGGCACGAAAAAAAGAGGATATGCTGTTCAAAAACCGAACGGAAACAGAAAGGTTATAACATCAAAAAAGAAACCCGCAGGCATGAGGACTGCCACAAAAGCTAAAAAAGGGCATGTTAAAAGGAAAAAAGGCGCTAATAACACAAAAAGAAACGTTGCTAAAAGAAAGAAAAAGAGAAAGTAATAAAGGGTAAATTAAAATAGCAGCGCGTAAAAGCGCTGCTATTTTTCTAAAAAATAAGATATAAAAACTATCTTTGCACTAAGGTTCCGGTAAATATCATATCAACAAGTATACCTCGTACGGGCTGATAACGGTTAGATATTTTAGAAGAATTAAATTTTAATAGTATAGTGAATGGCAAAAAGGCAAGAAACATTTGGTAAAAAAGAAAGAGAAAAAAAACGTCTGAAAAAAAGAGAAGATAAACAAAAAAGAAAAGAAGAACGCAGGGCAAACTCAAAAGGCGGTAGCTTTGAAAATATGATTGCTTATGTTGATGAATTCGGACAACTTACTGATACTCCGCCAGATCCTTCAAAAAAAATAAAAGTTGATGCCGCAAGTATAGAAATCGGTACCCCTAAAATGGAAGATAGGGAAGAAGTAGACCCGGTACGAAAAGGTAAAGTTGCATTTTATGACGCTACAAAAGGATTCGGATTCATTCAAGAGCAAGATACCCAAGAAAAATACTTTGTCCATGTAAGTGGGTTGACCGAAGAAATTAAAGAAAACGACAAAGTGAGTTTCGAATTAGAGCGCGGCCAAAGAGGAATGAATGCCGTTAGGGTAAAGAAAATTTAATCATTCTTCGCCATCGAAGTAGATTTTAGCTGATAAAAAGAGTTGGTGTAACCCTTAGAGGCATAGTATCTCGTGTCTTTGCACTGAGGTGGTTTCTTAACACTAAGAACAGTTCCTTTACTAAATTTAGAACAATTCTTTAAGCCTATCAACAAACATATATTGAATAATTAATATGTCAACATTTTATGAACTCGGAGTCACAAAAGATTTCGTTAAAGGCTTAAAAGAATTAGGAATCAAACATCCCACCGAAATTCAAGAAGCTACTATACCGGCCTTATTAAAATCAACAACAGATTTTATAGGCTTGGCACAAACAGGAACCGGTAAAACGGCAGCTTACGGACTTCCGATATTGCAAAATATTGATGCTGATTTGACAGAAGTCCAAGCCTTGATTTTATCGCCTACAAGAGAATTAGCACAACAAATTAAGAAGCAATTGTTCAAATTCACAAAATACATCGAACCTAAAATTTTTGTGGAAGCCGTATACGGCGGTGAAAAAATAGAAAAGCAACAAAAAGCACTGAGGCGTACAACACATATCATTGTGGCTACTCCCGGAAGGTTGATAGATTTAATGGAAAGGGGAGAAGTAGATTTACAAAATATAAAAACCTTGGTAATTGATGAAGCAGATGAGATTTTGAGTATGGGCTTTAAACAAGATTTGAATCGGATTTTAAGATATACCGGTAGGCATAAAAAAACTTGGTTGTTTTCGGCAACTTTCCCTACAGAAATTCAGAAAATTGTCAAAACTTATATGTCGCCTAAAGCCCTACGGATTGAAGTGAATAAAAGTATCCTTATCAATGCCAACATCACACATCAATACATTAAAACAAGCATCAAAGGAAAATTGCATTTATTGGCCAAGTTATTAGATAAACGAGCAGGAGAAAGGGGCATTATCTTTTGCAGAACCAAGGCAAGTACTCGAAACGCAACCTCATTTTTAAAAGAAGAAGGGTTTTCGGCAGCTGCCTTAGAAGGCGATATGCAACAACGTGAACGCGAAAAAGTAATGCGGGCCTTTAAAAAAGGATCCTTGCCATTACTAGTAGCAACAGATGTCGCTGCCAGAGGAATTGACGTTACTAACCTGTCGTTTATCATCCACTATCAATTGCCTGAAAAAATAGATTATTATACCCATAGAAGTGGTAGGACAGCCAGGGCAGGAAAAAAAGGTACTTCAATTGCCTTAATCATTCCTAATGAATTACAAAAAATACATGAAATTCAAAAAGCACTAAACATTCAATTCACAGAAATCAATCGGTAATATGGCACTTAGTAATAATGATATCTTTAAAAAATTAAGAGTAGCACATAAATTGCGCGACGACGAAATAGTAAAGATTTGTGCATTGGTAGATTTTAAGGTTTCTAAAAGCGAGCTGGGAGCTTTCTTTAGAAAAGAAGGGCATCCGAAATATATGGAATGTGGCGATCAAATTTTACGAAATTTCTTAAACGGATTAATTATTCATTTAAGGGGGCCTATGCCCAAAAAAGAAAAGTGAATGCCTTATTGAAGTTTTATAATGAATGAATTTTTATAGTATAAAGCATTTATTATCAATTAAATAAATAAAATTAATTGATTTAAAAATTCAATTCTTAACAAAGTCATTTTCATTGCTAAAGTATCAAAAAAAATCCCCGGGCGTTTCGCACGGGGATTTTGATATTAAAATTTATTATTACGAATAAAGTAAGAAAGATTAGTGTTCTATTCCGGTTAGCAAAGAAGGTCTTTTATAACCGTATGTATTTACAAAGTGGTATTTTATTTTGATTTGCCGCTTGGCAAAACCACTTATCCGTTGGTGTAAATGATTAATTGTGCTCATAATTTTTTAGTTTTAGTTTGTTGAGGGTGTTTAATATTTAAAACGCCGTTGTGATTTCCAAATGACACCTTTGGTGGTGCTTAAATTTCGTACTTGTAGGTGATAATTGTTTAAAGTTCTCATAGTTTAGATGTTTTGTTGTTACTAATTATTTTTCTAAATAGTATTATCGATAACGTCGTTGCGATTTCCAAATAATACCTCTTGTTGTACTCAAATTTTTTATATTCTTATGTGTATATAAAGTTTTCATGTTTGTTAGTTTTAAATTGATTACACTTACTAGACGCCTTTAAATATATTTTGTTACAGTACTATGTATAACAAAGTAATGAAATAACTCTTAAAATGATTTAATACACTGTTTTTCAATTATTTAAAAATATGTTAAAAAAGTGTGAAATGTAATATTCGGTAGATATTTTGCTGAACAAATCTTTTAATATTTATAAATATAAGAACTGATTAAAAGAAGTATGCCGCGGCAAATAATGTCATATTTGTTATGGCAGGCAGAAAAAAATACCATTTTATCTTTTTTTAAAAAAACTGACATTTATCATTCTCTTACGAATTTTTCTTATTTTACTTTGTAACTTAAATTACATAAAAACGTAACTTGAGTTACCTTTATTCTAAGTATGCCTGTTAAAAGTTATATCGCCCATCCACATGATGGTAAATATCAAGAATTATTAACCGAATTATCAATGATTTCTGCCTGTGATATTATTGCTTCAGAAAATGAAGAAATTGCAATTGTTATCACAGATACTATCAATGCAGTGGAGGATGAAAAAATAGAGCTTCAAATAAATTCAATTAAAAGTTTAAAAATGTTATCAATGGTTTCCGGTTTTGAAACCGGCCAATAATAATTTGTGTGATGATAAAAACAATAACCAATAGAAGAGACTTTCTTAAAAAAATGGCAGCAACAGCTGCTATGACAGCCGCAGCTTCCTTATTTCCGGGAATTATTTTTGCAGAAGAACAAGTTGAAAATATAAAAGCTTCAGGCAACTTAAAATGGACCAAAGCACCGTGCCGCTTTTGTGGAGTTGGTTGTGGTATATTGGTAGGTACAGAAAACGGAAAAGCAGTTGCCGTAAAAGGAGACCCGAACTCATCGGTAAACAAAGGACTCTGTTGTGTGAAAGGATATCACCAAACCATTTGTATGTATGCCAAAGACCGATTGACAAAACCACTGGTAAAAAGAAATGGAAGATATGTAGAAGTAACTATGGATGAAGCCTTAGACCTCGTAGCTTCAAAAATGAAAGAAACCATAAAAAAATACGGCAAAGATTCTGTAGCTATGTACACCTCGGGGCAATCAACCATTCCTGAAGGTTATGTAGCTTCTAAATTAATGAAAGGAGCCATAGGTACCAATAACTTAGATTGCAATGCCCGGTTGTGTATGGCCAGTGCCGTTGCCGGATTTTTAACAACTTTTGGGGCAGATGAACCTATGGGTTGTTATGAAGATATCGAACATGCCGATGTTTTTGTAACTTGGGGCAATAATATGGCAGAAATGCATCCCGTATTATTTTCACGTATGTTAGATCAACGTTTGCGTAGAGATGTTAAAATTATTGATTTTGCTACCCGAACCACACGCTCTAGCATGGCAGCAGATAAATCAATTCTTTTCAAGCCCCAAACAGATTTGGCAGTTGCCAATGCCATTGCCTATGAAATTATCCATAACGGATGGATGAATAAAAAGTTTGTCAGTGAACATTGTAATTTCAAAAAAGGATTGACAAATCCCGGATACGGAACAGAAGATAAATTCAAATTTAAAGACAAACCCACATCCATAGATTTTGAAGCCTACAAAGAGTTTTTAAATGATTATACTCCCGAAAAAGTTTCAAAAATCTCAGGTGTTTCTATTAAGGATATTAAATATTTAGCCTATTTGTACGGGCATCCTAATAAAAAAGTAGTTTCCTATTGGTGTATGGGTATGAATCAGCATACACGAGGTACTTGGATTAATAATTTGGTATACAATATACATTTATTAACCGGAAAAATTTCACAACCGGGCAACGGGCCGTTTTCTTTAACCGGACAGCCAAGTGCCTGTGGTACAGCGAGAGAAGTAGGAACATTTACACACAAACTGCCACATGGAGTAGTGATGAACAAAGCACACCGTGAACATGCTGCTAAAATTTGGAAAGTTCCGGTAGAGCGCATTCCTGCAAAACCAACCTATCACGCTACCGAAATGTTTCGAGCCTTAGACCGCGGTGATATTCGGTTTATATGGACACAAGTTACCAACCCGATGGTTTCTTTGCCAAAAGTTGGCAGGTATACTAAAGGTGCCGAAAAAGCAGATCGTTTTGTTGTAGTTTCTGATGTTTTTCCAACCCCTACCAGTGATGTAGCCGATGTAATTTTACCGGCGGCATGGCATATAGAAAAAGGAGGCTTGTATGGCAATTCAGAGCGTAGAACCCAACATTGGAATAAAATGGTAGACCCACCCGGAGAAGCCATGGCCGATGCTTGGCAGACCATAGAAGTAGCCCGTAGAATGGGCTTTGAAGAGCTGTTTCCATATAATAAAGAAACACATGAAGATGAAATATATGAAGAATATCGGTTGCACCATAAAGGAAAAAAACACAATATGGCACCGCTAGAAGTCTTACAATCACAAGCAGGAGCCATGTGGCCTTTTGTAGATGGCAAAGAAACCAAATGGCGTTATAATCCTATATATGACCCGGCGTGTAGTAATGGAAAAGATTTTCATTTCTATGGAAATAAAGATGGAAAAGCAATTATTTGGCAACGCCCTTATGAACCCGCAGCCGAATCTCCGGATGACGAATATCCATTCTGGTTAAATACAGGTAGGGTAATAGAACACTGGCATACGGGGTCTATGACAAGGAGAATTCCGGTATTGCACCGAGCCATGCCACATTCGTATGTAGAATTACACCCTGAAGATGCCAAAAAATACGGTATCAGCAATGGCCAAAAGGTAAAAGTAATTTCAAGAAGAGGCAGTACCATTTTGCCGGCTTCCATCAATGAAAGGGGCTTACCAACCAAAGGACAAGTATTTGTACCGTTTTTTGATGAAAATATGTTGATTAATGAAGTTACTTTAGATGCATTCTGCCCGATATCAAAAGAGCCCGATTATAAGAAATGTGCTGTTAAAATCGAAAAGGTTTAATTAAAGTTAACTCAAAATGAAGCGATTATTTATCATATTTTTATGGATAATTTTAATGATAGCTACCATTGTAATTTGGACTTATAGCTATCAATCTTCACATGAAGAAGCCTATGTACCCGTATCAAATTTGTCGGAAACTTACATCATTCCCTCCGAAGAAGGAGTTTTTAAACGATCTGAATACGCATTAGAATATGCAGAAATGCCCATTGATAAAAAACACCAACGCAACTTGAATACTTATTATAAAAATCGTGCATTTTATGGAGCTCCACCATCCATTCCACACGCTGTGGCCGAACGAAACATGGGAGGAAACAGTTGCTTAAAATGTCATGAAAATGGTGGATATGTAGATAAGTACAATGCTTATGCACCCGTTACGCCACATCCCGAAAAGGTAAACTGTAGGCAATGCCATGTTCCACAAAAAACCCAAAGTTTATTTGTAGCTACTAATTGGACAAGGACTACCGGAGCCGCTGTAGGCAATAAAGCCCTGCTAACCAGTCCGCCAATAATACCTCACCAAATTCAATTTCGTGAAAATTGTTTGTCATGCCATGCCGGCCCCGGTGCCCCTAAAGAAATCAGAACGACACACCCAAATAGGGTAAATTGTAGGCAATGCCATGTGATAAATGATAAAAATGTGTCAGAAATAGGAGTTTTTAAAAGAGCAACAAAAGAGTAAATTAATATGAATGTAAATTACAACATACCAGTCATATTTTTAATATTGGTTTTGATATCTTGTAAAGGAGACCATAAAAAATATCATACGGTTATCGATAAAATAGAAGCAAAAACAGTTCCGTTTCAACGAGACAGTACTTTTTCAAAAAATCAGTTTTCCATTTCAGAATTGATAACAGTAACAGATGCCAACCCCCATTTTTATATTAAAGAACGAAAAAGTAATATAAAGTCTTTTGCTTGTAGTGAGTGCCATGACAGGCCTGTATCGCAACTGCAAAGTCATAATCCGAATACTAAAAAAGCACATTGGGATATCAAATTAAATCATGCAGATGCCAATACCATGTCATGCTTGTCATGCCATATTGATAATGATATGGATAATATGCACAGTATTACCGGTACCAAAATTGATTTTAACAAGAGCTATCAAATTTGTGCACAATGCCACAGCAAACAAGCGGAAGATTGGAAAGGCGGTGCACATGGTAAAAATATAAGTGGCTGGAAAACAGCAAGAGTATCAAAATTATGTGTAGAATGCCACAATCCACACAATCCATCATTTAAAACACGATGGCCGGCAAGATATAATGCAACAATGGTTGACGAACGTACTAATCAGGTTAAAAAATAATCATGAGTAAAGAAATAAAAAAATGGTTTTCTTTAAACCTTGGCAATAAAAAACAGTGTGCTTGTAATGATACCAAGTCAAATACAACAGAAGATGGATTTTCTCAAGTTTTTGACATATCGATGAACAGGCGCCAAGCCTTTAAAAAGATAACTGCGGGCTTGCTAGTCGGCGCAGGAGCAGTAAGCACTTCATGTAGTGTGGTTTCCAGTGGCGAACGTAAAGAAAAATCGCAAATAGAATGGGAAGAGTATTTCAAAGGAAACTATAAGCTCATGACCGATGAAGAAAAACAGCAAACAGTTGACAGGTTGGTGCGTTCTTATGAATTGCGTACCGGCAAAAAGATAAATATATCAACCAAAGGTGCTGAAAAAGATGTACTGTTTGGCTATGCCTTTAATATTTCAAAATGTCAAGGGTACATGGATTGTGTCAATGCCTGTGTAAAAGAAAACAACCAAGACAGGGCGTCAGAAATGCAATACATACGGATTCATGAAATGAATGATGGCAAAGGGTTAAATTTTGGGGAAGCCGATGATACTTTTTACCATGAAGTTCCGGCAGCAGGCCATTTTTATATGGGAACTCAATGTTTTCATTGCGATAATCCACCTTGTATAGAAGTATGCCCGGTACAAGCTACCTGGAAAGAAAAAGACGGTATTGTCGTCATTGATTACGACTGGTGTATTGGTTGTAGGTACTGTATGGCCGCTTGCCCTTATGACGGTAGGCGTTTTAATTGGAGCACTCCGCAAATACCCGAACAAGAAGTTAATAAAGAACAACATTATTTAGGCAATAGATTGCGTAAAAAAGGCGTGATGGAAAAATGTACATTTTGTGTACAACGCTCTCGAGAAGGGAAAAATCCCGCATGTGTAGAAGCCTGCCCTACAGGTTCCAGAATCTTTGGAAACTTGTTAGATCCTACCAGTGAAATACGATGGGTATTGGCAAATAAAAAAGTCTTCAGGCTTAAAGAAGATTTAGGAACAGAACCTAAGTTCTGGTATTTTATGGATTAATTCTTTCAAAAAATTATAATGAAGGTACTTATAAATTTAATAAAAGACAGCATAGTTTATTTAACCCACGGTAGAAAATCATATCATATCTGGATGGCATTTCTCACATTTTTAATGTTGGTAGGAATGTATAGCTATTCTCTACAAATACAACACGGATTGAGTGTTACCGGTATGACAGACCGAGTTAGCTGGGGATTATATATTTCAAACTTTACATTTTTAGTAGGTATTGCTGCCGCCGCCGTTATGCTGGTACTACCCGCGTATGTACTAAAAGACTTTAATTTTAAACAAGCCGTATTAATTGGTGAAGGTTTAGCCGTTGCAGCCTTATTGATGTGTTTGGCATTTGTAATTGCAGATATGGGTGGCCCTGCCAGATTGTGGCATTTATTGCCCGGAATAGGTGTTTTTAATTTTCCGAGTTCAATGCTCACTTGGGATATTATTGTATTGAATGGTTATTTGTTTATCAATATTTCTATTCCGTTATACATCTTGATAAAACGCTATCAAGGCAAAGTACCCAATCCTAAAATTTATATACCCGGGGTAATGATTTCAGTCTTTTGGGCAGTATCCATTCACTTGGTAACGGCATTTTTATACCAAGGCTTACAGGCTCGCCCGTTTTGGAACAATGCGCTGTTAGGCCCTCGGTTTCTAGCCTCAGCCTTCGCTGCGGGCCCTGCCTTAATTATCTTGGTATTAGCGGTAATCAGAAAATTTACTGATTTTAAAATTGATGACAAAACCATCCGTAAAATAGCACTAGTAGTTACCGTAGCCGCTCAAATTAATTTAATTATGCTGATTTCTGAATTGTTCAAAGAGTTTTATGCGCCTACACACCATAGCGAGAGTGCTTATTATTTATTCTTTGGCTTACACGGAAAAGCAAAATTAGTACCTTGGATATGGACAGCCATTACCATGAATGTTATCGCCACAGTTATTTTACTTTTCCACAAACTGCGCAATAACTTTACCATACTCTACATAGCCTGTGTGTTACTTTTTATTGGAATATGGATAGAAAAAGGATTTGGGCTAATTGTACCCGGATTTATTCCCGGCCCTTGGGGAAAAATAGCCGAATATTTCCCTACAACTCCTGAAATAGGCGTAACCATCGGTATTTGGGCGATGGGAGCTTTTATCTTCTCTATGTTAGCAAGAACAGGTATTGCGATTGAACTAGGTAAGGTCAAGTATAAAAAAGGATAGATAAGGTTTCAGCCTATATTTAATGTCACTAAACTTCTTAGGTGAATTATACTCGTGCTTCCACTTTTATAACGCTGTTTTCATGAAAAATATTTTATTATATTTATTGCCATTTTTTATAATTTATGAATAGTATCTACACAAAAGGCCCCATAGATGTTCCTGAAGGGCTCACAAAACCTACACAATCATTTAAGAAACACGTTTGGCTATCGGTAATGGGGTTATTATTATTTATGGCCTTATATTTTGTTTTAACCCTCTGGTTTGGAAAATTATCCTATAATTTGTTTATGGGAAAAGGGGGAGGCATAAATTATCTGTTAGCAGCCGGATTTGCCTTTCTATCCCTTTTTATGTTGAAATCTCTTTTTATATTTAGAAAAAGAGAAAAAGACCCATTGCGAAAATACCTTAGTGCAAAAGACGAACCAATACTTTTCGATTACTTGTATAAATTAGCTGATGAAGCCGGGTCACCGAGGCCTCACAAAATTTTTTTAACCGATAGAGTAAATGCCAGTGTTTCTTATGATCTTTCTATTGTTAACCTGTTATTTCCATCAAAGAAGAACTTAGAAATTGGTTTAGGGCTAGTAAATATATTGAGTTTAGGAGAATTTAAAGCTGTATTGGCACATGAGTTCGGACATTTTGCACAGCGGTCAATGTTGTTAGGGCGCTATGTTTATGTGGCACAACAAATAGCAGCACAAATAGTAACTAAAAGGGATGTTTTAGATAAATTTTTAGCAGGATTATCAGGTATAGATATTAGAATTGCATGGATAGGCTGGGTATTATCAATTTTAGTTTGGGCTATTCGTTCCCTTATAGAAACGTGTTTTAGTGTAGTTGCAATCGCAGAAAGAGCCCTGTCGAGGGAAATGGAATTTCAGGCTGACCTCGTTGCCGTTTCGTTAACAGGAAGTGATGCATTGATACATGCCTTGTATAAACTTCAAATTGCAGATCAGGCATATGAAAATGCCCTTGAAGTAGTAAATAACGAATTGGCCAAGAAAAAAGCAATCTATAATCTCTATACACTACAATCAAATTATATTAAAAAAATGTCATGGGTATTAAAAGACCCTAGTTATGGTAAATCTCCTGAAGTTCATAAAACAGCACCCGGGCAAAATAGGATATTTGCATCAAGAACCTACAATCCCCCAAAAATGTGGTCTACACATCCGGCAGATAAAGATAGGGAAGATAATGCTAAAAAAAATTATATCGCTGCCGAGATAGACTGTAGGCCGTCAAAAGACTTACTTTCAAACCCTCAAAAATATGAGGTTGATATGACAGCAGTACTCATTGCTACTGCAAAAGTTGAAACAGCTTTGCTCACAGATGAAGAAGGGATTAATATCCAAAATAAAAAATATTTTAACTGGTCTTTTCTTAATCCAAAATACAATTCAGCATTTTTGAACCGCTATCCATTTGTTCATTTTGAAAATATTGATGAACTCTATGATATTACATTAAATTCGGGTTCTTTAAAAGATGAATTTAAAAAAATATATCCCAAAAATCTCACTTTAAAAATTAATCAACTCAAAGAAATAAACGAAGAAATAGATGCTCTGATTATTGCTAAAAATGAGGTGGTTACTGCAGAAAAAAGGATTATTACTCATAGAGGGGTTCAAATTAAGCGAAAAGATATCCCCGAAATACTCGATTCATTGAATACCGAAGAGAAAATCTTACGGAGTGAATTGGCAGCACATGATAAATTATGTAGAACCGTACATTTTGAAGCCGCAATGAAAATGGAAAATGGCTGGGCTGACTATCTAAAAAAATTAGCAACATTAGTCCACTATTCAGAACATTCTATTACGAACCTAAATGACTGTATAAGAAAATTTCACAATGTATTAAATGTCGCTTTGGCAGATGGGCGTGTATCATCTTCAGAATTATTAGAGATTCTAGATGCCGCAAATGATTATTACTATACGGTTAAAAAAGTATACGGCGATAGTGCATCTCTTAAGTTAGATGAAGTATTGTTAAAAAAAATGGAGCTAAAAAGTTATAAGGAGGCTTTCGAAAAGTTTACATTGGGAGCTCCTAATAAGGAAATTATTGACCAGTGGATTAATGTAATTGACGGTTGGGCTACCGGTGCATTAAATGTGTTGAATGAACTCCGAAACGTTGCACTCGAGCAATTGCTTGACACCGAAGATTATATAAAAGAAGCCTTTTTAAATGGAAGTAAGAGCAGTAAGGCTCTTTCTAACACTATTAAACTCCCCGAGCGATATAAATCGTTGACGCCTGGAAATGAGCGGCCAATACAGAGAAAACTTAGTTTTTGGAATCGCTTTTTTATTGGTGATGGCCTTTATCCTTCTATGGCAAGATTCGGAATATCGGGAGCGATGGTATTAGGAGCATTATTCTTAGGAAATTATTCACAAAAATCAACATTGTACATCTATAACGGTTTAAATATTGGAGTAGCAGTAACTATAGACAATCAAATAATTGAAGTTGACCCGAATAGCTATGAAACAATTCCTATTAATTATGGTACTGACTATACTATTACAACTACAACAACAAAAGGAGAAAAGATAGAAGAATTGGCTTCTGATTTTGACGACCCATCAAAAGAGTATATTTACAATATTGCAAATGCCGCGACTTTTGTAGAATATCCTGTATTTTATGGGTATAATGGCGCACTTAACAGTGAGAATACTTATTTGGGTGCTAAAAAATGGTTTTCTTCAAGTGCCGATTATATCTTAGAAGAACCGCCAAAAAGTATTTCCCTTTCATCAGGTAGCTCTGGGGAAAGAAAGGAAGTATTAGTTGGATATGCCGAGATACAGCCTAGTAATCTATTGTCAATTGTTAACGATAGTGTACAAGTACAAAAAATGATTAGCGCACACGTTCTATGGGATTCTTCCAAAAGTAAATACCTGTTAGAATGGATGAATCAATTATATAATATTACAGATGCCCATCATATTTTAAGAGAACGGCTCAAACGAAACGTGGATGAAGTAGCTGCTTTAAGAGCACTTCAGAATACGGCAGATTCTATACAAAAAATTAAAATCTGTGAAGAACAGCAGCAAAAAGCAACAAAACATCCTGAAAACCCTAATTTTTACTATCTCTCGTGTAGGTGTATAGAAAATGAAACTGAAAAAGGAGATGCCTTTATAAAAGGTTTTAAGCAATGGCAAGATAATGCTTGGCTAGCTTTTGCCGCAGCCTTTACGTATGCTGAACGCGGCTATTGGAAAAAATCGTATAATGCATTTTTATTTTCTAAACAAAGTAATCCTGCTATAGCAGAAATGATTACTATGGATATGGAAAGAGTTCGGCGCGTATTGCTTAAAAAGACAAATTCTGCTACTTACAAAAATCCTGTTAGTAATAATCAGGATATTGAATTTTACAATGCTCTTGAAAAGGGTACGTTAGAAAATATGAAGGAAAACCCTAATAATGCTTTTTATTTATTGTCTAAAGGAAAACTTCAAGAAGCCAATACATTTATTTCAAATTTTGAAAATTTCAAACCGTACATACTTCGTTTTTTAGCAGCTTCTAAAGGTGCAAGTGATGAAATGATTCATACCGCAATAGAATTGCCTAACGATGCCGGTATAAATTACAATACTATATGGTTAGCACTTGGCTTGGCAATCAAAGAAAAATCTGATATTACTGCTTATACCAATACTATAAATAAGATGGGTGTTGCCAATAAGATATTAAACAAATTTTTAAAGCATATAGAACACTCTGAATTTGAAAAAGCCGAAGAAGCAATAAAAGGGTTAAATTTTGAATTAAAAGCCCACTTTTATGTTTTAGCAAATGTGATTTTAAATAATAAAATCCCTGAAAATTGGAAAGAATATATAAGAACTATATTGTTTATAGATCAACGCCCGTTTCTATAAATAAATACCTTTAATTATCAAATGTTTTTAAGAGAAACTGATTACTCAATTAAAATTGAAACTATAGGTGTATTTGTTAACTGATAATTGTTTCGGATTACTTTTCATAGTAAATAGAATGCGCTCTCATGCGGCTAAAAAATCGTAATAAACTGATTTTTATCATGTTATAAAACTCTTTTTAGAAGTAACTTTAAAGACTGAATTTTAAATTCACTTAACATGAAAACAACTCAAAACAGAAGAATAACATTTCGTGCCATTAGAATGGCCACTATTGTTGCCCTATTATTTTTAGTTACAGATTGTACAAATAATTCGGTAAAGCAAAAAGAAGAATCGAATACAATAAATACTACTAAAAAGGCCAAAACAGTATTTTGGCAAATTAAAGCCATTCACCCAGATGGCAAATTAATAGCCATAAAAGCCGTAGACGGTTACGGCAATACCTTTGATGTAAAAGCCATCCAAGATTCAGAACAAAAAAGCCTTATTGATATCAAAGCATTTATAGGCGGTAAAATTTTGCCGGTCAAAATATTGACCAATGATGGCAAGTTTACTCCGTTAAAGGCAATTGATGAAGACGGCACACTGTATACTATAAAAGCCATTTCGCCTAATGGAGACAGGCTCAACATCATGGGAGTGAAGCGCTCAGGAAATATTATCCATATCAAAGCCATTGATAAAAACGGAAATTACTATGGTGTTAAGGCAATCTCTCCAACAGGCGAATTAAATGATGTAAAAGGCATAAAAACAACTAAAAAAGACTTAGAATATGTTTTATATGGAGCCTCCGTATATGCACATGTAAAAGCCATCCCGCAAACGGGCTGTGTTGAAGATAATTTTTTATGGCATATCGTTGCCATTCACCCTGACGGATATACCTTGGAAGTAAAAGCATTAGACAAAGAAGGCAATGCCTATGATGTCAAAGCAATTAAAGATTCAGACCAACGCAGCCTGTTAGACATCAAAGCATTTGTTGGCCCTACCGGTCAATTACCTGTTAAATTATTGATAAGTGATGATACATACAAGCCATTAAAAGCAATCGGCGAAAACGGTAGCCTCTATGATATTAAGGCAATTACTCCCGACGGTAAAAAATTAGATATCAAAGGGGTAGGCAAATCAGGCAATATAATTCATATCAAAGCCATCAATGCAAAAGGCGAATTTTACGGAGTTAAAGCCCTATCGCCAAAAGGAGAGTTGAATGATGTAAAAGGTATTAAAATGTTTAAAATCCCCGTAGAAACAACTATCAACGGCGTAAAAGTATATGCCCATGTAAAAGCACTGTCACAAGCCAAGTAAACCATTATAGAATAGAAATCTATAGTTTTATGAATTTCTATTCCATTGTGGTTTATTGCCTCTCCAAACAACTCAGAAAAAAGGGGAAAAATCCCCTGTCAAAAAAAGCCAAAATTGTTGTATGTTTAACTCTGAATAAAAAGTCTAATCCTCACTTGGGTTAACCTCACCATAAAAACTAGGAGTTATGGCAACAGTAAAAAACGGGCATTGGGTACATAATTATGTAGACCTTCATTGTCATCCGGCATTAAAACCTTACGGAAAAAGTTATAATAAAAAGCCCAAGGGCAGAAACCATCCGAATCGAAATAGAACCAATAGCATTTGGCGTTACAATCCCCCTTCATTAAGTGATAAACTCATCAATTTTATCATGGGGCTTACAAAATTCTCACAGGCAAACTTTACCAGTTTAGCCAAAGGGCAGGTAAGCATTGTGTGCGCTTCCTTATATCCGTTAGAAAAATGGTTTTTTGTCAATAAAATCAATAATGAATTCATTCGCGATATCGCTGCTAATTTCGCCACGGGTATTGGCATGAAACGCATAGATGCTGTACAGGCCA
Organism: Flavobacteriia bacterium; assembly: GCA_011330545.1. Lineage (GTDB taxonomy): Bacteria > Bacteroidota > Bacteroidia > Flavobacteriales > Flavobacteriaceae > Aureibaculum. The sequence goes on along the minus strand of DRQI01000150.1, from coordinate 3,276 downwards.
TGCAAGATTATTTTGCCGACCTTGAAAAAGAATACAATTTTTACAAGCAACTTGACGGAAAAGTAATGCGTTTGCGCGAAGGTAAATTTAAGTATCAAATTGTCAATAATTACAACGAAATTCAAGCCATTAAAAAACAAGGGCAAACAACCCTGTGTACCATTTGTGTAATCGTTTCGATAGAAGGGATGCATGTGCTAAATTCCAATATCCATAAGCCACCCAATGAAATGAAGTTCCTAGAGAATCTGCAAAAGATGAAAAATTGGGAAACGCCACCGTTTTTTGTATCGATGGCACATCATTTTTGGAACCACCTGTGCGGACATGCCGAAAGTTTTACCAAGTTTGTAAAAAAGAAAGTAAACCAAAAAGAAGGCTTGAATACCGGATTTACGCCACTTGGAAAAAAAGTGGCTCACGAACTTTTGAGTACAGCCAACGGAAAACGCATTTTGATAGATATCAAACACATGAGTGTAGCTTCGCGGAAGGAATATTATGAAATACTCGATACCAATCCTGATTATAAAGATATCCCTATAATTGTAAGTCATGGTGCCGCTAACGGTATGGCAACATTTACTAACAAAACACAAGAAGGCTCACAAGTAGCCGATAAATTAAAGGCGGTAGATATTAATTTTTTTAATGAGGAGCTAATCAAGATTGCCAAGAGCAACGGCATTATCGGCTTACAACTCGACGAAAGGCGCATTGCCAATAAAAAAACATTAAAAAATACCAAACATTCTATAAAGCGTTCAAAAATAATGCATTATCGGTCAGAATTGCTTTGGAATCAATTGCAGCATATTGCAGAAGTATTAGATGCAGAAGGGTTATTTGCATGGGATTGTATGGCACTAGGTTCTGATTTCGACGGAATTATAGACCCTCTAAATGCATTTTGGACTTCAGAAGAACTTCCGTATTTAGCTGACTTTTTAGAAAGGCATGTATATAATTATATGAGCAATGCCAAATTCAAAGTAGCAAAAAACAATATAAAAACCGACGAAGTCATCGCGCGGTTTATGTATAAAAATGCCGAACGGTTTTTAAAAAGATATTTTGTGTAATCGATAATTACAGATGCCAAATTGTGAAGCATAACGGTTTCCGAATAAAAATTAGAACGTATGAATCCAATAAACTATTATTTCAAACTTCCAAAAGGCGAGAAACCTACTAATATACGTATCCCCGAAATGTGGTATCCGGGCATTCGGCAATATTGGAAAAAATCAACTTCTAAGCGTATTTACAACCCTATTTTTGGTATCAAAGCCATTGTCATCCACGCTACTGCCGGCTATTCTTCAGATGGGGCAGTTTCTGTAATGCGTGATGGCAAAGCCAGTTGGCATTGGCTCGTACCCGATGAAAATGAAACCGAGCACGGAAATATCATCTGGGCTTGTGCCCCTGAAACTTTGGCAGCATGGCATGTAAGGAATGATAAATTCCACCACGATGTAAACGGCGGAAAGAAAAAAGTAAACCATTGGTCACTGGGCGTAGAAATTGTCAACAGCCAAGAGAATGACCCCTTTTCAGAGTGGCAAGTGAAAATTACGGCAGATATTGTAAAATATTGTTGGGCCAAATACCCAAACCTCGAATACATAGTCTCTCATGCAAAACTAGACCCGCTAAGAAGAACCGACCCCGGAACATTATTCCCTTGGAAACAGTTTAAAAACCAGGTACTAGACAATAACTTTGACGATATGCTGGTATTTAATGAATTTGTAAAAGAAAGGCCGATAACAGAAACTGTCAAAGCCGATGATATCTGTTGTTAAATAAAATTTGAAATTCCATAAAATTATTCCCATATTTGCAGCATAATTTATAATAAGAACCAATAATTGTTTTTACATGCAGCTATTTTTCAAACATATCAGGACGCTAAAAGCTATTTTATGGATGCTAAAAAGTAGGTAAAAACTAATTTTAATAAAAGAATACAAAGAGCGTCCAAGAAATTGGACGTTTTTTTTATGCCTTTTTTAAAAATGTTATATGAATGCTAAAAATGTTGTGGCTCACCTACATATAAGCCTATCAGTTAGTTAGCAACTAAGCCGGTTTCCGTAGTAATACGGACAGGGTGACTATACTCTAAAACCTATTTAACTAATTGATAATCAGATAAATAATTAATTTTTTTCTTGCAAAAGTCAAAAATAGGTTTCATCTTTGCACCGCAATACCCCAACAATAGGTTGGATAATATATAAGTCACATAAAAAAACGAAGCACTATGTTAAATCTTACAACAAACACCAATACACAAAAGGAACAAGGTTCTTTTAGGCGTATGCTTCGTGACTACTTTCCGTATCAGTAAACGATACCATAAAATAAGTCCGAAGCCATCATTAAGTTTCGGACGTGTTCTCTAGATTTTTATCAGAATTTTCCGAAGCGGCAAACAGCAATAGCTGTTGTATTATAAGTTGATTTTATCAATGTATTCCTATTCTAGTATCAGAACAGGTGAAGCATAGTAAATAATTGTTAATTAATCTCATACAAAAAAGAACATGGGAAATAAATTAAAAGGGAAAGACCTTATCAAATTAGGATTCCCTAAAAATAATAGTATCAATATTGCCTTAGGGCAAATTAGCAGATACCGAAAAAAAGTAACGAAAGAGCATATTTTAACAGAAGCGGCAGAAGTTTTAAAAAATCCTGAAAAATTTTGCGGAAATGCAATATGGGGTAAAGTTGCCGAAGGCTTATTAGCGCCAATTGAAATAAAAATGCATGCATTGCGAAATACGAGAGTGCCGTTTAGCATTTACGGAGAAAATGAAATTGACGAAAGAGCAAAGTTTCAGTTATACGACGCCTTAAAATTGCCAATTGCAGTACAAGGGGCTTTGATGCCCGATGCACATACCGGATACGGGTTGCCCATAGGCGGAGTGTTGGCTACAGAAAATGCCGTAATTCCGTATGGAGTAGGAGTAGACATTGGTTGTAGTATGAGTTTGAGCGTATATCCTGTAAAAGCATCCTACCTTAAAGGGCGGCAGCACCAGTTTAAAAATATACTATCAGAACATACCAAATTCGGCATGCGCGAAACACATGCTGTCAAACACAGCCATGAAATTTTTGAACGGAGTATATTTCGAGAAATTCCGCTATTGCAACAACTCAAAGACAAAGCCTATAAGCAATTAGGTACTTCGGGAGGCGGCAATCACTTTGTAGAGTTCGGTATTGTTTCCATTAGCAACGACAAAAATGAGTTTCAGT
>DRQI01000149.1 GCA_011330545.1 Flavobacteriia bacterium | reverse complement strand
GCCATCCCAATCGAAAATAATGGCTTTGATATTTTCTAATTGCCCGGCAATGGTTTCTTTATTTTTTATGAATTCTCCTAGCATTTACAACGTATTACAAATTCTCTTTTTTAAGGTAAAATTCCCTTTAAGGCTTTAAAAACCTCACTTACCCATAAACAAGCCTTTGTTTGTGAAAGGCCTTACAGAATAATATTTTCATCAGGGTTATAACCGGTATTTCGTTATTGCTATACCCAGCTGAATATTAGATAGTTAAATATGTGTTAAACCAAATCCTGAATATCCAACAAGCCTACTACTTTATTATTGTTATCTACAACGACCAACTCATCAACTTTATGTTTTGTAAACAGTTCTTGGGCTTTTATCAGTAATTCATCAACACCGATAGTCAGCGGTTTTTTTAGATCTACACTTTGTTTTACGGCGTGTTTTACCTCTCCTCCTTTTTCTATCAATCGCCTCAAATCGCCATCCGTAAAGAATCCTACTGCTTCATTGTCATCATTGATAATGGTTACAGCCCCATATCCTCCGGCGGTCATTTCTACCAAACAATCGGCAATGGTATTGTCAATTTTTACTACCGGATTTTTATCTCTAATGGCATCTCCAACTTTTACAGTCATCAATCGTGTATGTTCTTCAAACTGTTGTGTACCAATGGTAGTGAAGTTATTTTCGGTAAGTTGTTTCATTATTTTCCACGGTACGGTAACGGTGTGTACGCCAATATTGATAGCGTTTCTAACGTGTTCGGCATTTCGCACGGATGAAAACATAATTTTTGTATTATAGCCATAGTAATTTACAGCATTTACACATTGTTCAACTAGCGCCAATGCATCGTGGCCTTGGTCTTGTAGGCGCCCTACCAACGGGCATACATAAGTGGCTCCGGCCTGCATAGCCATATAGGCTTGCTGTAAGGTATATACCAAATGGATATTTACCAAAAAACCTTCGTTGGTCAATCTCTTACAGGCTTTGACGCCTTCCATGGAAATCGGAATTTTATATACGGTCTTTTTTCTGTCAAGGCCTAAGGCTTCTTGCCGGTAGGCTTCTTTTACTATTTCATCGGCATCAGAGCCCAGGGCTTCTATTTGTAATACATCTACCAATTTTGAAAGTTCTATAATGGCAGCATCTACGTCGGTAATACCGTGACGGTGCATAAATGTTGGCGTGGTTGTTAAGCCTGTAATGAAACCCAACTTACTTACTTCCCTAATTTCATCAATATCGGCTGAATCTAAATATAATTCCATGTAATCATTAAATTTTTTATGGTTATCGCTTATTTTCTGTATTGTACCTCTACAGCGTGTAATTCGAGCAGTGGTTTTAAGAATTCTTCTAAGTTATTCATGTCTAACTGGCTTGCGGCATCACACAATGCTTCGTTAGGACAAGGGTGCGCTTCTACAAACAAACCGTCAACACCTGCGGCAATACCCGCCCTTGCTAAAACATCTAAATATTGTCGTGCACCGCCACTTGGGTCGGCACTCGGAATTCCGTATTTTCTTATGGAATGTGTCACATCAAAAATTACAGGGTATCCTGTTTGGCGCATTTCATAAAAACTTCTGGGGTCTACAATAAGGTCATTGTATCCGAAAACGTACCCACGCTCGGTTAACAGTATATTTTTATTTCCGGTAGATTCTATTTTTTGTACCGGTTTTACCATATTTTCGGGAGCTAAAAATTGGGCGTGTTTTAAATTTACGGGTTTTCCTGTTTTTCCGGCAGCAACGGTAAGTGATGTTTGCATTACCAAATAAGCCGGAACCTGTAACACATCTACTACTTCTGCCGCAGGTATTACTTGTTCGGGATAGTGAATATCTGTCAAAATAGGAAACCCGAATTGCTCTTTTACTTTTTGTAAGATTCGCAATCCTTCGTCTATGCCGGGGCCTACATAATAATCTACCGAACTCCGGTTGTCTTTCATAAAAGACGATTTATAAATAACGGGGATTTTTAATTTTTCGGTAACTTTTTTGATGGTTTCGGCCGTACGCATCATGATACTTTCATCTTCGATAACACAAGGGCCCGATATCAAAAATAATTCATCTGCACCACATTGTACATCTCCAACAAAAACTTTATGTTTACTCATTTTTTTTGTCTTATTTAATTAAGACGTAAAGATACAATTTACTTACTTCTACCGAAATATTATTCTACACAAACTCAATCTGCAAAAATAACGGATGGATTCTTGTTTAGTTAGCTATATCTTACGTCATTTTAAAGGGAAGCACATTATAAATTACCAATCATTGCCCTTACTTTTTCTAAATCTTCCATCGTATCGACGGCGATGGTTTCAAACTCGGTGATTTCTACTTTTATCTTTTTACCATTTTCCAGCCATCTGTTTTGCTCTAACGATTCGGCTTTTTCTAAAGATGTTTGTTGCAAATCGGCAAATGTTCGTAAGGCATCAGGCCTAAAGGCATACATGCCTACGTGCTTATAAAAAGTATGTTTTTGTTGCCAATTGGAAACGTCGGCATCACGCACAAAAGGAATTACAGAACGGCTAAAATACAAGGCATTTTTAAACTTGTCAAGTACTACATATACCCCTCCATTTAATAGGTTTTCATTTTCTTTAACTTTGATTACTAAGGTTGCCATTTCGGTAGTATCGTCAAAACAAGAGGTTAATAATCTTAACTGTTCGGGTTCTAATAAGGGTTCGTCACCTTGAATATTTATAACCACGTCAAATTTAGCATTTGATTGGGCTGTTATAATGTCATAGGCTTCTAAACAGCGGTTGGTACCTGTATTGTGATTCGGGGAAGTCATTACAACCTTTCCTCCAAAATCTTGTACTGCTTTTTCAATGCGTTTATCATCGGTTGCTACCACTACGTGTTGTACTATTTTTGCAGCCCGTTCATATACGCGTTGAATCATCGGTTTACCGCAAATGTCTAATAAAGGTTTTCCTGTTAAACGGGTAGACCCGTATCTTGCAGGGATAATTCCCAGTATATTCATACTTTTAAATTTTATGCAAATATCTGCAATAATATTATAGGAACCTTTCATTGATTAAAATAATTAGTTTTACCTTATTACTATCCGAAAAACTTACTATATTTGCGCACTTAATTAATAATCTAGGTCGTGTACCTAAAAATTTAACATTTATGTCAGTAAAAATAAGACTACAAAGACACGGGAAAAAAGGCAAACCATTTTATTGGATTGTTGCTGCCGATGCACGTTCAAAAAGGGATGGTAAGTTATTAGAAAAACTAGGGACTTACAATCCGAATACCAATCCTGCAACCATCAATTTAGATATTGACGGTGCTGTAAAATGGCTACAAAATGGAGCCCAGCCTACCGATACTGCGAGAGCGATATTATCGTATAAAGGGGTGATGTTAAAAAGGCATTTAGCGGGAGGTGTTAAAAAAGGCGCTTTAACCGAAGAGCAAGCTGCAGCAAAATTCAATGCTTGGGTAGAAGAAAAAGAGGCAAAAATTGCGGCAAAAGCTGAAGGATTGTCAAAAGCCAAAGCCGATGCTAAAGCAAAAGCATTAGAAGTTGAAAAAGAAGTAAATGCAAAACGCAAAGCTACTGCGGTTGAAGTTGAAACAACTACCGAAAGTACCAAAGCTGTCGCTGAAGAAGTTGTTGAAGAAGCCCCTCAAACTATCGATGAGGCTTTTGAAGAAGCTAAAAGCGAAAATAAGAAAGAAGTTACTGATACTGAATCTTCTAACGAAGAAGAATAATCAGTTACTTTTTATATCTTTAAAACCTGGCAATACTTGTCAGGTTTTTTTATTACTTTTCTTTTAAAAGATTATCTGTGTAATATATATCATTTCAATGCAAAAAAAAGATTGTTTTTATTTAGGGAAAATTGTGAGAAAACACAGCTTTAAAGGTGAAGTTGTGATTAAATTAGACACAGACGAGCCTCATTTGTATGCTAATATGAACGCGGTTTTTGTCGATCTTGGCAAAAACTTACTCCCGTTTTTTATAGAAAAAAGTTTGCTGCAAAAAGGAAACCAGCTACGTGTAAAATTTGAAGATGTTGACACTGAGCAAGATGCTCAATCGTTACTGAAATCTGACGTGTACCTACCCTTAGATTTGTTGCCCAAACTTACCGGAAATAAATTTTATTTCCACGAGGTCATCGGTTTTACTATTGAGGATGTCAATTACGGAAAGGTGGGCATCATCACCGGTATCAATGACAGCACGGCACAGGCACTTTTTGAAATTCAACAGGGAGATGCTGAGGTTTTAATCCCAATGATTGACGATTTTATCAAAAAGGTAGATAGAAAAAATAAGACTATTGTGGTTGAAACTCCCGAAGGATTAATTGCCATGTATCTTTAAAAAACTTGCTTTTAACCATTTTTATTAATTTTCAAAGTCCTTGCAAATCTTAAATCTTAAATCTTAAATCTTAAATCAAAATATGCCTTTCAAATTCAAACAATTTACCATTCGCCAAGACAACTGTGCGATGAAAATAGGTACTGATGGGGTTTTGTTAGGGGCATGGGTTGCTGTTGAAAACCAACCGAAATCTATCTTAGATATCGGCACAGGTACGGGTATCATAGCATTACAATTGGCACAACGCAGCACCGCTGAAATTATTGATGCCTTGGAAATTGAAGGCAAGGCTTATGAACAGGCGGTTGAAAATTTTGAGAATAGCCAATGGGGAGATCGGTTGTTTTGTTATCATGCCTCATTGCAAGAATTTACTTTAGAAGTTGATGAAAAATACAGTCTCATCGTTAGCAATCCTCCCTTCTATAGCGATAATTTTGAAACAGCAATTAAAGAGCGTAATACTGCACGGTTTACATCGGCATTACCTTTCGATGAACTGCTAAATTCAGCTTCAAAATTATTACATAATAAAGGTTATTTTTCAACCATTATCCCGTTTAAAGAAGAGCAATATTTTATTGAATTGGCTTCAAAAGTACATTTATTTCCATCTCGTATTTGTCGTGTCAAAGGAACTCCAACAACAGATATAAAGCGAAGTCTTTTAGAATTTTGTTTCCGAAAAGAGGAAATTAAGTATACTGAATTAACAATTGAAATTCAACGTCATCAATACACGAAGGCATACATCACACTTGTTCAAGATTTTTACTTGAAAATGTAGATTGCAGGTTAATTGATTACTGCCCACTTTTCATTTTGATGTAATGACAATTATAAATTTAAGGTATCTTTTCGCCTCTTGCCGTAATCCACAAATTATACCAATCAAGTCTCGATAACTCTATCGTTACAGCGTCTTTACATGCAGCTATTCTTTGTGGGTTTGTCGTTCCTATTACAGGCTGTATATTACCCGGAATTTTCATAACCCAAGCTAATAAGACAGCACTTGCCGTAGTATTATATTTTTCAGCTAATTGATTAATCAATTCTATTATTTTTTTATCTTCTTTGGCCGCTAAATTGTTATTTCCTGTAAATCTTCCACCCATTAAAGGGCTATATGCCTGAATTGTTATATTGTTTGATTGAGTATATTCTAACAATCCTTCTATTCCGTTGAAATCTTGAGTGTTCACTCTATTTACCAATATTCCGGAATCTATCAATAAAGAATGCCCCAAACTTAATTCTATTTGATTGACAACTAAAGGATCATCACATTGTTTTTGAATAAAATCAATTTGATGAAGAGACATATTACTCACCCCAAATCGCTTTACCTTTCCGGCTTTTTTTAAGGCCCTAAAGGCATCGGCAATTTCCTCAGGATTCATTAACGCATCTGGGCGATGCAACATAAAAACATCTAAATAATCAGTTTGCAGGCGTTTTAAGATGTTATCAACTTGTTGCAATAAATAGGTTTTACTAAGGTCATAAATACTTGAATTCATCACGCCTTTATGATAACAAATTCCTGCCTTTGATTGTAACGTAATCTTATCTCTTAAAGCGGGTTTGGCTTTTAATACTTGGCCGAATACTAACTCTGCCTTCCCAAGGGTATAAATATCTGCATGATCAAAATTAGTTATGCCTATTTCTAATGCAGCTTCAATAGCATTTTCTGCTAATTTAAAATCATCTGAAGTAAGCGGCTTATTATTCCAACCTCCGCCCAATCCCATACATCCGTAAATTAATTCTTTTTTAGCCATTTACATTATTTGGATTATATCCTAAATAGGGCACTTTTATTTCTTTAAATTTAATGCCATTTTCTTCTAGTTCTTTCAAAATAGGCTCATAAACTTCTTTGGTAATAGGCAACTGAACCCCGGGTGTTTTAATCTCGCCATTTAAAATTTTAAGGGTTGCTATTCCCACCGGCAATCCAACTGTTTTTGCCATAGCGGTATAGGTTTGGTCTTCGCCTATAACTACCATACTCGATTCTATTTGCCGCTTTTCGCCTTGGTAGGTATATCCGAATTTATGCTGCATTACAATCATATCTTTGTCGTCTTTCTTAAGAGTCCAACTATCCATTAAGATTTTTTGTAAAATTTGAGCAGGCGTAGCATTTTTGAGCCCTACTTTTTTATTCGGATTGAAGATATCCAACTCCAATAATTTCTCCCATATAATATCATCTTGGTCAATTTTAAGATAAGAACGCAATTTTAACTCAACAGAATCATGTGGGTTATAGGCTAAAAAAGAATTGGTAAAATCGCGATAGCTCATATTTTCTGTACCTTCCATAACGTAACTGTCATCGGTCATGCCCAGCTGCACAAACATATTCCACGCCCTCGAAAAACCAATATGCCGAATGGTACCCCGGTATAATGTTAAAATATTTTGCAGGCCGTAAACCTCACGATACTTCAAAGAATCTCTATTCGGGTATGCCTCAAACTTACCACTGCCATTTACGTGTAAAATTTCTGTCCGCCTAAACAATTTGTGGTAAGGTATATATTTATAGGTACCTTCTTGGATAAATTTAGCGGTACCTCCTTGCCCTGCCAGCACAACATTTCTAGGATTCCAAGTAAATTTATAATTCCATAAATTATCATCACTTTCAGGGGCTACCAAACCTCCGGTAAACGATTCAAATAACAATAATTCGGCATCG
>DRQI01000148.1 GCA_011330545.1 Flavobacteriia bacterium | reverse complement strand
GCAGCAATATTTTCAATGGTTCCATTATCGGGATTGGTTACGGTAACTGCCGAGTCACAAGAGTGTAATACTACTACGAATACTAAGAGTGCTAACATGCGTGTAAAATTTTTCATACGTTGTCTTTGTTTTAAATTGGGTTGAATTGTTTGAATTACATTGTTGATTTGCAGCAAAAATATATGGGTTTATAAACACCAACTAACAAACGAGTGCCGTTTTAGTAGATGCCTGTCGTCTGCTAGTACTTGGAAGGCAATTGCGGGTACTTGTTCAAAGTTGCTTTTTACAAAAAGCTGAGTTTTAACAGATTGAAGAAAAAATAAGGCCAGTGGAGGGCACACCGTAGACTGGTAGTACCCCCGCTGACCAAATTATGTACATATATTTACTTTAGTTTAGCGACAGCAAAGCTTCTTTTGACAACGACTTTTCTAAAACCACCACATTATTTTTGTATGATTTTGAAAAAGGAATGTCATAACTGCTTTTTTTTATAGTACATTTTGATTTACCGAAATGAATTCTAGATATATAATTTTTGTTTACTATATAGCTGTTGTGTATTCTGGTAAAATTTTCGGGCAATATAGCTTCAAAAGACTTTAATGTTTTATAAGCGCTTATCACACTATCATCCGCCATAAAAAAATCGGTTGAATTGTTATCGGCTTTTAAAAAAAGTATTTCTTCTATATCTATAAATCGGTAATCTTTATATGATTTTAAACACAATTTGCTCGATTGTTCTTTATTTATTTTTGAAAACATTGAAATGGTTTTACGCAGTTCAAATTGGTTTACGGGTTTTAATAAATAATCAAAAAAATTATTTTTGATACTATTGTACGCATGGGCTGTTGATTGAGACAGTGCGATAAAACGCGGTAATTCATGTACATATTTATACAAATCATTAACAAAATTAAAGGCGTTTAAACCGCTGGTATTATCTACATCTATAAATACTACATCCGGATTGTGCTCTAATATCAAGTCTAGCGCTTTGTTATAGCAACCTGAGTTACCAACACATATATAATCAGGAAACTTGGTAAAGCTCCTATACAACTCCTCTACGACAGATTCGTTGCTTTCAATGATTATATATTTATATTTCATGGTAAACCCTGATTTAGCTATTGCTAAATTAAGCCTTCAATTTTGTTTTGCATTACACTTTTTGTGTAAAAAAAGTACACTTTTTGTGTAATGATATTATTTAATAAATAAGTATTTTTGTTAAAATTCGCTAAACAATTATGAAAAAAATCAATTACATACTTACCTTACTGGTACTAGTATCCGCTTTCGGCCATTCGCAAATAACCAACCAGCATGACTTATTACTCGTTAAAACCGCCCGGTTTATATACAGTCAACAACAACAAGTAAACACTATCAAAACCCGATTTTCAAACCAAAAAGCTGCTGCCGAAGCCGCTGAATTGGCATTCCGTAAAAATTTCGGTACGGCTATTGCCGGTATTGAAGCTGCTACTAAAAAATTATTAGGAGATAAGTATGATTCTTTTTTAAAGGATATTGATTTAGAAATGAGCCGAGAAAAACAATTAGTTTCTGAAAAAGAGGTTGATTTATTTATCAAATCTTTATATGACAGTGCCCGGGGCAGTATCGAATCGCCGGTATTAGAAACCTTATTGGCCTATCAATACCTAAAGAACCCCGTTGACGAATTTTTAGCAAATAATGTGGCAACTTACCAACTAAAAGAAGATGAATTTACACTAATACCTGAGCGTTTAACGATTACATTGCCCGCTAGTTGGATTGCGTTAGATTTCAACTCGCCCACGATACTCAAAAGGTTTAAAAGTGAATACGGCACAGGAAATGCCGAAATTGCCATCAGTATAGCCAGTGCCGATACCACTATTCAAAATGCCGATATCCAAAAAGCTACTTATAGCAATAACAGCAGTATTTCTTATAATTTAACAACAAAAAACAAACAAGAAAACTCAGTGCAAAAAAGGCAACTCATAAAATATATAACATTGTCCGAAAATGTTATTTTAAAAATTAAATGCACTACTTACGGCACTTCAACTAATGACTTAGCCTTACAGTATAAAAAATATGAACCACTATATGAATCTATTATTCAATCTATTGAATTTGGTAATGAGCAGCAGAAAGATGCTCTGATTTCTTTTAAATATTAATTGCCAACAATTAATATAAAAATACTTCCTTTCTTTTTCAATTTCTACCGTCCGGTAGAGGGGTAATTGAAAAGAGGCTGTTCCCTCAGCCTCTTTTTCTTTTTATATGCCTGCTTAAGTATCTACTTGTGCGCGCAGGTGGCATTTGCAAATAATCATTTAACCGCTCAAATAGTTTCGCTTTAATCCAAAAAGTTTAAATGAGTTCATTATTTAAAGAAAGAATCTACAAATTCTATTTTGTTAAATACTTGCAAGTCGTCAATACCCTCGCCAACGCCGATATATTTTACAGGAATTTGAAATTGGTCTGAAATACCAATGACCACCCCGCCTTTGGCAGTTCCGTCTAACTTTGTAACTGCTAATGAAGTTACTTCGGTGGCTTTGGTAAACTGTGTTGCCTGTTCAAAAGCATTTTGGCCGGTGGAGCCATCTAATACCAACAACACATCGTGTGGTGCATCTTCTACCACTTTTTGCATTACGCGTTTTATCTTGGTAAGCTCATTCATTAAATTTACCTTGTTATGCAACCTGCCGGCAGTATCTACGAGCACAACATCTATATCTTGATTGACAGCTGCTTGAATGGTATCATAGGCTACTGATGCCGGGTCGCTGCCCATTTGTTGTTTTATAATAGGCACTTCTACCCTATCTGCCCATATTTGTAATTGGTCTATGGCAGCTGCCCGAAAGGTATCTGCGGCTCCTAACATTACGTTAAGGCCTTGTTTTTTAAATTGTGCCGCTAACTTACCGATGGTTGTGGTTTTTCCTACTCCGTTTACACCCACTACCATGATTACGTATGGTTTTTTATCTTTTGGGATAGTAAATTCTGTTTCGTTCTCAACATTATGTTCTGATAACAGTCCGGCAATTTCTTCACGGAGTATTTTATTGAGTTCGTCGGTACCTAAGTATTTATCTTTGGCAACCCTCGCTTCTATACGGTCAATAATTTTAAGGGTTGTATTTACGCCTACATCTGAAGACACCAACACTTCTTCTAAATTATCTAAGACATCATCGTCTACTTTTGCCTTTCCGGCAACGGCTTTTGAAAGTTTAGAGAAGAAGGTGGCCTTGCTCTTTTCTAAGCCTTTATCTAGGGTTTCTTTTTTTTCTTTTGAAAATAAATTTCTAAATAAACTCATTGTATACGATTTCGTTATATAGCCTAAATAGCAGGTTGACAATATTTTAATAGATATCTCTCCATATCTTACCTATAAAATAAGGCAATTTAAGAGTCCATACAAATATAAAAAAGAAAAGCTACTTTCACGGTGGCGAAAGTAGCTTTTCTATATAGTTATAAATCGATTATTTGTT
>DRQI01000147.1 GCA_011330545.1 Flavobacteriia bacterium | reverse complement strand
TAACTCTTGTGATGCCAGCAGCGCAGTAATATCTTTTGTAGAATCGGTTATAATGGCTCTCCAATTCTTGTCAAAAAGGTATAATTCTTCTTCTATTTCGCTACTAAATTCAGGCTTGTTGGTATAGAAAAATTCGAATTTGAACAAATTTCTCAACCGCATTATTTCTTGCCAAAAATGTAAGATTCGGTCTTGTGATGTATCGTCTTTTATTTTTACCAATGCCATTTCAATAAAAGCGCGATGGTACAAATGCCCAGAAGACATATTGGCATAATAGGTAGCCGTTAGGTATTCGGTTGGAGCTAAGCTAAATTGAGTTTTTAGTCCGGCTTTGCTCTTTTGGATAATACCGGCTCCTAATAATAAATTCAATGCTTTTTGTGTGGTAACGCCAATACTTTTTCCGCGATCTATCAATACATCTTCTTTTCGTTCGCCAATATAATTCATCAATTGAATGACGCTAAATTCTATTTCTTTTTTTGTGAGTGCGAAACTGTTGAGTAAGACATTACAAATAAGCGATATGGTGGTTACGGGGGTTATTCTGTTGGCTCTATGAATGAGTTCAAAGGCAAAACGCGGCAACGTATTGTTATCGGCATAGCTATCTTCTTCCATATCCGGGATGATAGCGCTGTGGTGGGCTTTGGCATCTACGGGTTCTCCAAATCGGATGGCCGCCCTACCATACGGATGTCCTAATTTTTTGATATAATTTACAAAGGTATTGAGGGTTTCGTCTTTTTTGCCTTTGCCTTTGCCCTCTTCGGTCATTTCTTTTACATCTGGAATAAGGTCATATACGATGGAAACCGGAATGTATTTAATTTCACGGCTACTTTGGCGTTGGCCTTCCATAATATATTTTAAAATACCCATTTGCGGATATACAATTTTGCCTGTTCTTGAACGGGTACCTTCTATATTCCAAGTAAGGTGGTCGCCTTTGTCAATAAGGCTCGAAATATAATGCCTGAGTGCTGCTTTATAAATAATATCATCTTTAAAACTACGGCGGATGAAAATTAATCCTGAGTTTTTACCGAGCTGTTTGATGCCCGGCATGGCTAAATTTTTACCGCCGAACATATAAGGTATTGGCATTCCGTATTGTGACAATGTAGTGATTAACACGGCATTGTCTAAATAGGTTTTATGAGTCATGATAAAGGCTACAGAATTTTTCCGCATGAGCTTCATCAAGCTCTTGATTTCTTGTGGGTCGATATCTATTTTATCGCTGTATGCTTTAGAAATCATATATTCAAAGCCTTTTACAGCCATAGAAGTGGCAACGGGATGTTGGTGTGCATACAATTCTTCGATGCAGGCAGCTCCTTTTTCTTGAACTTCGGCAAGGTCTAATTGTTGCTCGCGGGCAATTTGCTTTAGCCTTTTTTGGAATTTTGTATCGTTAATGATGTTTTCCATAGGTTGTTAATTTACGACTTAAAAAATAATTTTTTAAGTTTAGAGGCTGCATTTTTTTTCCAAAATTTTGGAAATAATAAACTTTCTATATGAGTTGTAATCCCTTTCACTTCCTTGCCCTGAATGTTTGCACTCAATGAATTGGCAACACTTAGTAATACGGTGGCATTGGCTCCCATGCCGCTATGGCTGCCAAAGACTTCTATGTTATTGATATTTTTTCTGTAGGTATGTGCTTCCATACAGTGTTTCCAAGGAACAACCCCATCGGTTTTAGTATAGATACAAGTGATAGGTACGTCGGGAATTTCTTCGAGTTCTTTGAGAAATTTCTCATTTCTCTCTTTGACAGATTTGCCCCTGAAAAACTCAAAGACGTTTATCAGTGGTGTTTTTAATTCCATCAGCCCCCAAACCGGAGAGCCTATGGTAATAATTTGTTCTACTTTATCAGGATATCTGTTGGCCAATATTTTGGCAAACATACCGCCGCCACTCCAACCTACGATACTCACTTTTTCTTGATGTTTTTCATAGATGGCATCTAACTTTTCTATTAGTTTCGGAATATAATGTGACTTGACCATATTGACTCCTAAGTCCCATTTATACGTTTTAAATCCGAGTGATTTTAAATATTTTCGTACAAAAGTAGTTGAGATATCGTTGCCTAAATAAGGTGGTATCAACAATACAGGTTTGTTATGCCCTTTATTTCGTTTCGGAATCAAAGGATAAATACAAAACATAGATGTCCATTCTAACAAAGACCTTCCTTCTAATAAGACATTGTATAGTGGTGGCGGTGGGATGTGTAAATTGATATGGATAACTTCTTCCATAAACTTTTTTACCACCTGAACTGCAGCATCTTTTTTAATCTTTTCGGCCTTTTTGGTTTTTTCATTCCGAATGCTTTCTAAAACCATTCCTAAGGTAACATAATCTCTGTCGGGGCCTAAGTCTTGGCAAATATGAATAGTTTCCTCTAACAGGGTGTCTATGTGTTTTTTATCGGGTGTAATGTTATTGATAAGGCGGGCAATTGTTTTTCTATAAGGGTGGTTGTCAAATTTTTGAACAATCAATTGCTTTGCCTCGCCTAGGGTCATACCGTGTGCTACTGCCACTGATACGGCCAATTTTGTAAATGCGGTATACAATAATTTTTTACCTTCCATTTTATCGTTCTATTTTTTCATTGAGCCAGCTTACAAGGTCATGGGTTACTTCTTCTTTATTTACTTCATTGAGCATTTCGTGCCTGCCGCCTTTGTATAGTTTTAATGTTACATCATTCATACCGGCTTTCTTGTATTGTTTTAATACCCTTTTGAGGCCTTTGCCCATTTCACCTACAGGGTCTTTATCTCCCGAAAAAATTAAAATGGGTAAATTTTTTGGCGTGGCATTGAATGTTTGCTGTTTGTTTAGTTGTTTACTGGCTTTTACAATATCTAAAAAAACACTTAGCGAAAAATCTTCTACCCTGTACGGGTCTGCTTCAAAAATAGCCACTTGCTTTTCGTCGCTACTTATCC
>DRQI01000146.1 GCA_011330545.1 Flavobacteriia bacterium | reverse complement strand
CATGAAACTGAAAATAATGCTGACAGTAGTAATGATAGGTATGGATAGCTATTATATAACTGATAAAAAAACAACATAAAATGAACGAAAAAGCAACAATTATTGAAATGGTACTATTCAAAACAAAAGATGGAATACCGCCGAAGGATGCTCAAAAAAAATTGAATGAATTAAATGGAATTGTAAGCCGTCAAGACGGGTTTATTTTCCGCAGAACGGCACTTTCTAAAGATGGCCAATATATAGATTTGGTATATTGGACAGATTTAAGAGCTGCGCAAAGAGCTTCTGAAAATGTGATGAACGACCCAAAGGCCGTAGCCATATTCAGCATCATTGATTCAGAGCAAATGATATTTAAACATTTTGAAGTATTCAATAGATACCAAAACCAGTAAGTATGAAAAAAGTACCTATTGAAACATTTCACATTATCGGTATTTCCGTTAGGACTACAAACGAAAATAATCAAGCCGCCAAGGATATTGGCGAATTATGGAATATATTTGTTTCAGAAAATATCTTAGATAAAATCCACAATAAAATTGACGATACCGTCTATGCCGTTTATACAGATTACGAAAGCGATTATACAAAACCCTATACAATGTTATTGGGTTGCAAGGTAGAAAGTGTAGAAACTATTCCTGAGGGGATGGTGGTGAAAACTGTTAAAAAAGGAGTGTATGCTCAATTTATAGCAAAAGGAGATTTGACAAAAGGTATCGTTTTTGAGGAGTGGCAAAAAATATGGAAAGCCAATTTAAACAGAAGGTATACTACAGACTTTGAAGTGTATACTACGAATGCACAAGGCCCTGCCAATGCTACAATACCGATTTTTATTGCGATAAATACTTAAAACAATGCTTATGCTACGTGCCATTGATAATTTTTATTTAGAACAAGAAGAACCTTTAAAAGGTACATTGTTGGCACTGAGAAGAATCATACTCTCTTTAGACGGAAATATATCACATGAATGGAAATATAGAATGCCTTTCTTTTGCTATAAGGGAAAAATGTTTAGCTATATATGGATTGATAAAAATACCCGAGAACCTTATATAGGCATTGTAGAAGGAAATCGGATAGAACACCCCCGCCTAGAACAAGGAAACCGTGCCCGAATGAAGATATTGAGAATCAATCCTGCCAAAGAAATACCTGTTGCAACTATAGAATTAATTCTGAATCAAGCCTTAGATTTTTATAGAAACGGAACTATCAGGATAAAAAAGAAGTGATGTTAGTATTCAAACCTCATGGTATCGAAAGCAGTCTGTAGTATGGTCATTGACCATTCCGGTAGCCTGCATGTGCGCATAAATAACCGTAGAGCCAACAAATTTGAATCCCCGTTTTTTTAAATCTTTAGAGATGTTGTCAGACAACTCGGTAGTAGCGGGTACTTCACTCATGTTTTTATGAGCGTTTTTTATGGGTTTGCCGCCGGTAAATTTCCATATATAGTCAGAAAAAGAACCGAATTCTTGTTGAATTTTTATAAAATTTTGTGCGTTGGTAATGGTAGCTTTGACCTTCAGTTTATTTCTGATAATACCTGCATCTTGTAGTAAGGCGTCATATTTTTTTTCGCCGTAGTTGGCAATTTTACGATAATCAAAATTATCAAAAGCCTTTCTAAAATTTTCACGTTTTCGCAGTACGGTAATCCAACTCAATCCGGCTTGAAAGGTTTCGAGAATTAAAAATTCAAATAATTTGTTATCATCATATACCGGTACACCCCATTCGGTATCGTGATACGTAACATATAAAGGGTCATTGCCACACCAAGAGCATCTGTTTTTTGTCATTTTCTAAATTTTGCTACTAAAATAAGGTTTTTATAGTTAAAAAATAATATATCTTTAACCAATGAATTTAAGCTATTGGGAAATAAAATCATGGTTTGCCAATATCGATTTTACCATTGTTGGCAGCGGTATTGTCGGGTTGAATTGTGCCTTAAATCTTAGAGAACAATTCCCCAAGGCAAATATCCTACTCCTCGAAAAAGGAATATTGCCCCAAGGCGCCAGTACCAAAAATGCCGGATTTGCCTGTTTCGGCAGCCTGTCAGAAATTTTAGGCGATTTAAAAAACCATACCGAACAAGAAGTTGTCGAATTGGTAAAAAAACGTTGGGAAGGCTTGCAAACCTTGCGTAAAACTTTTGGCGATACCACCCTTGGCTTCCAACAATACGGAGGGTATGAATTATTTACCCAAACAGAAGTATACGAACAATGCCTGGCAAAAAAAACCGAAATCAATAAACTGCTATATCCTATATTTAACGAAAATGTCTTTACTTTTTATAAAAATACAGCAGGTTTTTCAAATATAAAAAAACATTACGCTTTTAATCCCTTCGAAGGGCAACTCGATACCGGCAAAATGATGCTCGCCCTGTTGCAAAAAGCACACTGTAAAAAAATCAAAATTATAAACAATTGTACCGTAGAGCAGTTTGTAGAAAATACGGATTCGGTTTCCGTAAAAACCAATTTAGTATCGTTTACTTCCGGCAACTTATTACTGGCAACCAACGGATTTGCACAGCAATTTTTACAAGAAGACATACAGCCTGCCAGGGCTCAAGTACTCATTACCAAACCCGTAAAAAACCTCCACATCAAAGGAACCTTTCATTTAGACAAAGGCTATTACTATTTTAGAAATATAGATAACAGAATTCTGCTCGGAGGCGGTAGGAATCTAGATTTTAAAACCGAAGAAACCGTAGAATTTGGCATGACAGTATTGGTACAACACAAATTAGAAGCGTTGTTAAAAAATGTAATTTTACCCGATACCAAAGTTGAAGTTGACAGGCGGTGGAGCGGAATTATGGGTGTTGGCCCTCAAAAAAAAGCCATTGTAAAACCACTGTCAAACCATGTATTCTGCGGTGTGCGCTTAGGCGGAATGGGAGTTGCCATAGGTAGCGCTGTGGGCAAAGAACTGGCAAATTTGGTAATCTAAAATGCATATTTGTACCCTTTGTGAAGGTTTTTTTTTAAATAGAATATTTTTTTGTTAAAAAATTTCGTAACTATTCAGGTAGTCCGTTTTGAGGCAGAAATCAGCTATTCTTTTGATTGTAAAAGTAAAATTTCACAAAAACAGGCGAATAAAGAGCATTTTATTAGCGAAATGCAATCTCCTGAATAGTTACAATCCTTAAATTGGTGTACTCATTGCCTTATGATTTTTAGAATAAACCCTTCCGTCTACGCCCTATGGCGTGGCCACCTTCCCTTTTAAAGGGGAGGAGTTAGCATTTGCCTGCAATTTAAAACAGTGTACCATTAATCCTTTTATGCAAAACTCCCCTCCTTAAAAAGGAGGGGTGGGACGCGCCGTAAGCGCGTCTCGGGGTGGTAATTTTTAAATTTCTTAACTAATAAGCCGTTTCATTTTGAGCATAAAACAGCTGTTTTTGGTTGTTAAACAGGCGAAAAAAGAAGTATTTTATGGACGAAATGTGAGTGACCGAGCAGTTACAAAATTTCAATAAAAATAAAAATCACACCTTCTCAGAAGGTGGCTTTAGAAAACTCCTAAAAGGGGCAATGAGCAACAAGATTATTATAAACAGACCAAAAGGCCTG
>DRQI01000145.1 GCA_011330545.1 Flavobacteriia bacterium | reverse complement strand
TTGGCACCAACCGTTATTTGTATTTCCGGGGCTGATACTTCGGCTGTACTAAATACTAACAAAATAGCATTGCATACGGCAATACAAGTACAAACTGATGATGTGCTTGAATTTGGCAAACCGGCTTACGGCATCAGGTCGTACCTTGCTGTAAAAGGAGGTTTTCAAACCGAGGTGGTTTTAAAGAGCAGAAGTTTTTACAAAGAGATTACGGCTTCCTACCTTCTTCAAAAAGGTGATATGTTGCCAATGGCAGCAATGGCAATAAAAGAATCAATATCCTTTTCATCGGTAAAAGTAACTGAGGAGCATTTTTCTGCTAAATACCTGGAGGCCTATCCCGGGCCTGAATATGAGTGGTTATCCCAAAAACAACAAGAAAAATTACACCGATTACAATTTACCATTTCTAACGACAACAATAGAATGGGGTATCGATTAAAAGAACCTATTGACAATACACTGGCAACAATGTTAACCTCTGCAGTATTGCCCGGAACGGTTCAGTTGACACCTTCGGGTACCTTGATTGTATTGATGCGCGATTGCCAAGTTACCGGAGGCTATCCGAGAATTTTACAATTAACAGATGATGCTATTGATAAACTGGCTCAGAAAACCACTCATCACACGTTTCAATTTAAAATCTTATCTTTAGTACATGATTGATATTTATAGTCAATATACAAAGTGCTTTTATTTTTCAATACTCGTCATTTTTATGGCTTCGTGTAAAGAAGAAAAAGAAGACGATTATGTATGGAAAGAAAAAGAAGTTAAAGTAACGGCTTACAATTCATTGCGTTACCAAACGTCATCCCATCCGTTTATTACCGCTTGGGGCGACAGTTTAAAGCCCGGCATGAAATATGTTGCGGTTTCACGCGATTTGATAAGGTTAGGGTTAAAACACAATACCCCTGTTAAAATTGAAGGCTTAGACAGTGTTTATTTGGTAAAAGACAAGATGAACAAACGCAAGAGAAACCAAATTGACATTTATATGGGCTTAGATGTAAAAAAAGCCAAAAAATGGGGCGTAAAACACTTGAAAATTACATACGGCATCCTTAAAAGTGAACTCCTAAAAGATTCAATTCAGCCGTGAGCTGTTGGCTGTTTTTAAAGTGAATGGCTTTGATGCCAATAGTTTCGGCACCCCTTACATTCTCTAAATTATCATCAATAAATACACAAGAAGGGGCTTTTAGTTGATAGCGGTCTAAGATAATCTCATAAATTTTTGAAAAGGGCTTTCGGGTTTTTTCTTCACCCGAAACAACGATGCCTTCAAAATGCTGTAAAAAATCAAATCGCTGTAAGGCTACCGGAAAAGCCTCGGCACTCCAATTGGTCAATGCATATAGTTGATGTGAGCCTTGCTTTTTTATCTTTTCGAGGAGTGCAACGGTTTCGTCAATTTGCCCGAGTAGCATATCTTCCCAACGGTCATAGTAGATACGAATCCAATCTTCGTACTCAGGATGTTTATTCACTAAAAAATCGGTAGCCTCTTTAAAAGTCCTTCCGGCATCCTGTTCTACATTCCAATCAGAAGTGCAGATGGTATTTAAAAACCAATCTACTTTCTCCTCATCTCCGTTAAAAACTTCGCGGTATACGTATTTCGGGTCCCAATCTACCAAGACTCCGCCAAGGTCGAATATAATTGTGTCTATATTGTTCATTTTTTGAGGTTCAAGTTTATTTTACATTAAAAAACCACTTGTTATTACATGCGATTTTTATTATCAAGTTAAAGGTTAAAACCCTGCAATTTTATTACAGTTACTTTAGTTTCTATAAGTTTTTAGAGGCATTTTGTCATTTCGAACGCAGTGAGAAATCTCATTTCAAATTCAAAATTATGAGATTCTTCGTCGCTATGCTCCGTCAGAATGACAAAATACTCATATAATATAATTTCATTCTTTTATTCAAAACTATGCATTTCCAATCCCTAGTGGTTTATTTTATACATTCCAAAATATTTGAACAAATCTATTTTCATTACCTACTGCTTACCATCACTGCCTGCTAAGAACTGGTATTCTTTTGCCCGGCAGCCATCAAATAAGCCTTTAAAAAACCGTCAATATCTCCATCCATTACGGCATCTACATTACCGGTTTCGTGCCCTGTCCGCACATCTTTTACCAATTTATAAGGGTGCATTACGTAGTTTCTAATCTGTGAGCCGAAATCGATTTTCATTTTGCCGGCTTCAATGGCATTCCGTTTTTCACGTTGCTTTTGCAATTCTATTTCGTACAGTTGCGATTTTAACATCAACATCGCTTTTTCGCGGTTTTCTAATTGCGAACGCGTTTCAGAATTATGAATGACAATTCCCGATGGGTGGTGTGTTAAAATGGCTTTTGTTTCCACTTTGTTAACATTTTGTCCGCCGGCACCTCCTGACCGGGCAAAATCCCATGAGATATCAGCGGGATTGATTTCTATTTCAATACTATCATCCGCCAACGGATATACATATACCGAAGCAAAAGAAGTATGGCGCTTGGCATTACTGTCAAAAGGTGAGATACGTACCAATCGGTGTACGCCGTTTTCACCTTTTAAATAACCGAAAGCATATTCGCCGTCAATTTCTAAAGTTACCGTTTTGATACCCGCTACATCTCCTGCCTGATGGTTTAGCTCTTTTACTTTATATCCCTGTTTTTCACTCCACATCAAGTACATACGCATCAACATCGCTGCCCAGTCGCAACTTTCGGTACCTCCGGCACCGGCAGTAATTTGCAATACGGCACTGAGATTATCGCCTTCCTCAGAAAGCATATTTTTAAATTCTAACTTTTCTAGTAAGCTAAGGGTTTTGTGGTAGCTGTCCATCACTTCTTTTTCTGAGGCTTCCCCTTCCTTGTAATAATCGTATAGAATTTGTAATTCTTCACTGTCGGTGGCAAGGGTATTGTAATCTTCTACCCATTTCTTTTTAAACCGCAATGATTTCATCAGCACTTCTGCCTGCCTTGGGACATTCCAAAAATCAGGATTTGAAGCCTTTTCTTCTTCATTAGAAATTTCAATCAGTTTTTGGTCTATATGGAGATAGTCCCTGAGTTTTTCAACTCGCTCAACAACTTTCTTTATGTTTTCTTGTGTAATCATAAGTCAAGAGCAAAAATACAGTTTAAAATTTCAGGACAAAATAATTCTCGGTG
Organism: Flavobacteriia bacterium; assembly: GCA_011330545.1. GTDB lineage: Bacteria > Bacteroidota > Bacteroidia > Flavobacteriales > Flavobacteriaceae > Aureibaculum. Next base: position 1,968 of record DRQI01000145.1, on the reverse strand, counting down.
TTAAAAAATAAATGAGCATACCAAATCCCTAAAAACTTAGTAAATTAGCTTCCTATTTTAGACCAAACTACTACAGATGAAACACTACCAACTATTCTTCATTGCATTTCTTTTTTGTCAATTAGGATTTTCGCAATTTTTTAATGGCCAAAAAGGCATTACCAAATATCAAGGATTTGTCAATTTTTATTATGATGAGAATACCGATAAAATCTACCTCGAAATTGATAGCTTAGATAAAGAACTATTATATGTTACGGCCTTGTCAGAGGGCATAGGCTCTAATGATATTGGCTTAGACAGAGGGCAGTTGGGCAACGGCGTTGTAGTAAAATTTAAAAAAGCAGGCAATAAATTATTGATGATACAGCCCAACCAACGTTATAGGGCACTGACGGCTAATCAAGATGAAAAAAAATCAATAGAAGAGGCCTTTGCAAAATCAGTACTGTATGGATTTGCAATCAAGGAAGAAAAAAACGGAAAATTGTTGGTAGACGCCACCGATTTTTTGATACGCGATGCCCATGGCGTAGCCGATAGATTAGCAGAAAACAAACAAGGCTCATATCATTTAGATAAAAGCAGAAGCGCCTTTCACTTAGAAAGGACAAAAGCATTTCCAAAGAATGTAGAGTTTGATGTGTTGCTGACCTTTACGGGAAAAGCTACCGGAGAGAATATCAAAAGTGTAGCTCCCAACGCGGCTTCGGTAACGGTACACCAACATCATTCTTTTGTAAAATTACCCGATAATAACTACAAGCCTAGGGTTTACGATGCCCGTTCAGGATGCTATCCGATGGCCTATTTAGATTATGCCACTCCGGTAAATCAATCCATCGTCAAACGTTTTATCTATCGGCATCGATTAGAAAAAAAAGACCCTTCGGCAGCTGTTAGTGAAGCCAAAGAACCCATTGTATATTATTTAGACCGCGGTGCTCCCGAACCCGTACGTTCGGCATTGATGGAAGGTGCAAGTTGGTGGAATCAAGCCTTTGAAGCCATTGGTTATAAAAATGCATTTCAGGTAAAACTATTGCCCGAAGGCGTAGACCCCCTCGATTTGCGTTACAATGTCATTCAATGGGTACACCGTTCTACGCGGGGATGGAGTTACGGAGGCAGTATTTCAGACCCCAGAACCGGTGAAATTTTAAAAGGCCATGTGAGTTTGGGCTCCTTGCGTATACGCCAAGATTTTTTAATTGCCCAAGCCTTACAAGCACCGTATGCCGATAATGATACCGCAGATGATGTGGCGTTGCAAATGGCATTGGCAAGAATCCGCCAATTGGCAGCCCACGAAGTAGGGCATACCTTAGGGTTTACCCATAATTTTGCCGCCAGTACCAATAACAGGGCTTCGGTAATGGATTATCCACATCCTAAATTGAGCCTTAAAAACGGAAAAATTGATTTTTCAGATGCCTATGCAGTAGGAATTGGCGATTGGGATAAAGTTACGGTAGCGTATGCCTATCAAGATTTTGTGTCAAATGAAAAACAGCAATTGCAAGATATTATCAATGCTGCCATTGCCAAAAAATTGCGATTTATCTCTGACCAAGATGCCAGGCCATCGGGAGGTGCCCATGCCTACGGCCATCTGTGGGATAATGGAAGCGACCTTTCGGATGAATTGTCAAATATTTTAGCCATCAGAAAAAAAGCTATTGAAAATTTCTCGGAAGCGAATATCAAATCGGGTGAACCCTATTCGGTATTAGAAGATGTCTTTGTACCGCTGTATTTTTTTCACAGGTACCAAACCGAAGCCGTTTCGAAACTGGTTGGAGGGTTAGATTATAATTATGCGGCTAGGGGCGACGGGCAAACCGTTGTTAAACGGGTAGATGGGCAAACCGAGCGAAAAGCCTTGCAAACGGTGTTGAGAACCATTGATGTACAAGAAATTGCCATTCCAGAACGTATCTTAAAACTGTTTCCGCCAAGGGCGATGGG
>DRQI01000144.1 GCA_011330545.1 Flavobacteriia bacterium | reverse complement strand
TTTATTATAACGTCAATGGAATGATAGTGCCGCGACGAAGGAGCGGCGTATCGAGAACTTTTTTAACTGCCAATGCCGAATCCGCAAAATCATTGACCTTCAAAAGAATGTTACGTTTTAGTAGCCACAGGATTTCCAACCCTATTGTTGATACTTTTTTCGGGTTTTGATAGGGTTGAAGCGTATTGCCACAAATTAAAATATCCCGAGAAATTCCATTCTCGGGATAAATTAAAAAGTTAGGAATAGCTATAAATTAACGGCTCACGGTTCCCGTAGGGAAAGAAGCATTGCTAAAAGTTAAATCATAAGTGGTAGGGGCAGTATCTTGCCCTGCCATGCCTGTCAATGGTTTTAATAAAAACGGCATAGGTGAATTATCAGGGTCAGGTTCTATAGAAATCACAACTGTCCTTCCTCTGATATCTAACGGAAAAGTAAATCCGGTTGGGGCATTGTTAAAGAAATCTTCACCCGGAATCGGAGGCCCGTTATTTTCAGTACCGCTAAAAGACATAGCACTTCCGGCATTTTCATCGGCGGTATCAAAAACAGTGAAGGTTCCTGTAGATAAGGGCCCGGAGCCACTTACTACTACCCAGCCTTCGTATTTCCATCCATCTTGGAGTGTTGGCAACACCAAAGAAGGCGAAGGTGGCATTCCGGGAGTACCGAACCAAATACCACTTTCATCATTTCCATTATTACCCGTTGCTTCATCGGTAGGCGATCGTAAGAAAAAAGTACCCGAAGGTGTTGTGGTACTAAAATCGCCAACCGTAGCAATAGAAACCGTTGCGGTATTGCCCGAAAAATCGCCAACCAATAGTTTTGTTGCAGATGGCGTTGCTGCTGCCGTACCGGTTTCCCCGGCAGGTTCAATAGTTAAAACAAATCGAGTGGCAGCATTTAATTGTGCAGCATCAACCGTAAATGTTTGGTTGGCAGCGGTACTGGTAAAAGTACCGGTACTTACCGGAGCACCGTTTACAATAAGCCAACCTTCATATACAAAGTTTGCCCCTAGGTCTTCCAAGCCATTAATAGCAACCGATAAAGGTGCTGTTGACGGCCCGTTGTTGTCATCATTATTACAACTAATAGCAAAAGCCATTAACGTTGTTACTAATAAAAAAAATCTTTTTTTCATTATTTAAAATTTAAGATTAACATTTATGTTACTAAGTATTGACAAAGTACATGAAAGGTTATTGCGATATACTCACAAAAAAGTAACTTTTTTGTGATAGTAGGCTCAAAATCTTAAAAAAAAAGGATATTTCGCAGATTATAGATTACGATTTCCAATTAAGGTAAGAAGCCGATTATAACAGCATAATAAATTATTGAAAAACGTCTTCAACAACTAAAAGTGAATATATAATAGTATTCTATTTTACACTAAAATTCTCTTGCAAGGTTTGTCAAAACCCACAAGGCCTCTAAGGCCTTGCAGGAACAATGGCGACTATTTTTTGTTGTAGAAAATAGAATTAGCCCTAACGATAAATCGGATAAGTTGTACTGTTAAATTGAATGAAATTACTTGTAAAAGCCTTAGAAATAAAAAGATAACATTTTTGTGATACTTTTGTGATAGTAAAGTATTCATTTCGTAATGAGAGGAAACACCATAATTTTAGAATTTTAAATTCACACATTTGAATTACGCTAAAATTATAGAATCCTAATAGGTATTGTTAACCTGCCCGCCATTTTCATATAGTAAGGCAGGTGGGCTCTGTTAAAAAAAGAAATTTTAAAGGATGAAAAAGGTATTAGTCATAGAAGATGATAAAGAAATTGTAAACTTGTTAGAGATTCATCTAAATGATATCGATTGCCGAGTTTTAAAAGCCTATGACGGCCAAGAAGGGTTACGAGTTGCCATGGCAGAGCATCCTGATTTGATAATTTTAGATATTTCGATGCCCAAAATGGACGGCATTGAAGTATGCAGGGAAATACGAAAAAAACAAAGTACTCCCATCATTATGTTAACGGCTAAAGTAGAAGAGATAGACAGGGTATTAGGCTTAGAAATAGGAGCAGACGATTATATTACCAAGCCTTTTAGTATTAGGGAATTTATTGCGCGTGTAAAAGCCATTTTTAGGAGGACTAAAATGGACCGTGAAAGTATGGAAAACAATATGAGTACCGAATTGAAATTTTCTGATTTGCGAATCAATATTGAAAAGCGAAAAGTGGTACAAAACGGAAGAAAAATAGAATTGTCGCCCAAAGAATTTGAATTGTTGGTTTTAATGGCATCAAACCCCGGCAAGAATTACAGCCGCTCTAATTTGTTAACTATTATTTGGGGATATGATTTTGAAGGTTATGAACATACCGTAAACTCACATATCAATAGATTGCGGGCAAAAATAGAACCCGAAATGGCCAATCCAACCTATATTATTACAACTTGGGGCGTTGGTTATAAATTTAACGAAGATATAGAAAAAATAGGATGAAAAATAAAACCCTTTCTAACAAGCTAATTGCAAAATTGAGTATTACATTTTTATTAATTATTATTTTAATAGGAATTACTTTCATAGTGCTATCATTATTTTTTAGCTATAAATTTCACGAAGAAACCACTCAAAAACTCAATGCTAATGTAGCAAAACACCTTATTGATGAAAAGTTTAAAAACACGTCTCCTTTCTTAAAAGACGGTAGTGTGAACGAACCGTTATTCGGTGATATTATGCATAATATGATGGCCGTCAACAGAGGGATTGAAGTGTATTTGTTAAATGAAGACGGGGCAATTTTATATTCTGTGGTTTTAAATCATAGCAATCCTGAAAATCCTATAAAAAAAGTCGATTTACAACCCGTAAAAGAATTTATCCAACGCGATGGCAATGTGTATATTTTGGGTGATGACCCGTTAAACAAAGGGCAACGCAAAATATTTTCTGCCGCCCATTATGAAAAAGACGGGCATCAAGGATACATCTATATCGTATTGGCAGGAAAAGCATACCAAGCGGTAAGCCATTCATTATATTCTAGTTATATAATGAAGTTAGGGCTTGGCGCATTTGTAGTAACTATCATTTTCGCCATTATCACAGGCTTGTTAAGTGTATGGTTTCTGACCAAGAATTTGCGTTCGATTATATTTCATGTAAACCGGTTTAGAGAGGGTGATTTTGAAAGTAGGATTCCGAATCCCGAACGCTCAGATTTGTCAACCTTAGCCCTTACTTTTAATGAAATGGCAGATACCATTGTTAAAAACATTGAAGAAATAAAATCAGTAGATGTTTTGCGAAGGGAGTTGGTTGCAAATGTTTCGCACGATTTGAGAACGCCGTTGACCGTAATGCAAGGATATATTGAAACACTACAGATAAAAAAAGATAATTTAAACGACCAAGAAAATAATGAATACTTAGACATCATAAAAAAAAGCACCGGGCAGTTGGCAAAATTGGTTTCACAATTATTTGAATATTCAAAGTTAGAAGCCAAACAAATAAAACCCAAAAAAGAGCCTTTTGCCATTACCGATTTGATTTATGATATTCAAACAAATTATGAGCTTATTGCCAAAGAGAAAAATATTGAATTGACAACGCAATTTACAGACAAAACCCCGCTTGTTTTTGCCGATATTAGTTTGGTTGAACGGGCTTTACAGAATTTAATAGACAATGCCTTAAAATTTACTCCCGAAAAAGGGCGGGTTGCCATTGTGGTAGACCACAATCGAGAAAATGTTATTATTAGAATAAAAGATTCAGGCGACGGTATCAGTGTAGAAGACCAGAAATATATTTTTGAGCGGTTTAGGCAAACAGATAGCAAACTTAAAAAAACAGGTAT
>DRQI01000143.1 GCA_011330545.1 Flavobacteriia bacterium | reverse complement strand
TGTTTGCCCGCCTAATTGTACGATGACGCCTTCGGGTTTTTCATGTTGGATGATATCGTAAATATGTTCCCAAAAGACAGGTTCGAAATAGAGCTTGTCAGCCGTATCAAAATCTGTTGAAACCGTCTCGGGATTGCAATTGATCATAATGGTTTCATACCCGCATTCTTTGGCTGCCAATACACCGTGAACACAGCAATAATCAAATTCAATACCTTGGCCAATCCGGTTAGGGCCCGAACCCAAAACGACAATTTTCTTTTTGTTGGAAACTACTGACTCATTTTCGGCAAAAGCCTCATTGCCTTTTAGAATATTGTTTTCAAAAGTAGAGTAGTAGTAAGGGGTTTCTGCTTTGAATTCTGCCGCACAAGTATCTACCAATTTATACACCCTTTTTATATTCAGTTCTTGCCGTTTTTTATAAACTTCACTTTCGAGGCAACCGAGCATGTGGGCAATTTGGCGGTCGCCATAGCCTTTTTGTTTGGCTTCTAATAGCAAGTCTCTCTGTAAAGTATCTAAAGTATAAGTAGAAATTTCTTTTTCAAGGGCGTGCAGTTCTTCGTATTGTTTTAAAAACCACATATCAATTTTGGTAATATCATGTATCTTACTGAGCGACATGCCCATTTGTATGGCATCATAAATAACAAATACACGATCCCAACTAGGGTGAGCCAGTTTGTCAACAATTTTATTATAATCTCTATAACCTTTGCCATCAGCGCCTAGTCCGTTACGCTTAATTTCAAGCGATTGTGTGGCTTTGTGCAAGGCTTCCTGAAAAGAACGGCCAATACCCATCACTTCGCCTACCGATTTCATTTGCAGGCCAATAGTGCGGTCAGAGCCTTCAAATTTATCGAAATTCCAACGTGGAATTTTTACGATAACATAATCTAACGTAGGTTCAAATAAGGCCGAAGTAGTTTTGGTAATTTGATTTTGCAGTTCGTCTAAATGATACCCAAGAGCTAATTTAGCGGCAATTTTTGCAATAGGATATCCGGTGGCTTTTGAAGCCAATGCCGAAGAACGTGAAACACGGGGATTGATTTCTATGGCAATGATATCTTCCTTTTCATCGGGGCTTACCGCAAATTGCACATTACAGCCACCGGCAAAATCGCCGATAGAGCGCATCATTTTAATAGCCATATCGCGCATTCTTTGAAAGGTAACATCACTCAAAGTCATTGCGGGGGCTACGGTAATAGAATCACCGGTATGAATGCCCATAGGATCCATATTTTCAATCGTACAAATGATAACCACATTGTCATTTTTATCGCGTAGCAATTCCAATTCGTATTCTTTCCATCCCAATAGGGCTTTGTCAATAATTACTTCATGTATGGGCGAGGCTTCCAGTCCGCGACTCAACAATTCATCAAAGTCTTCTTTGGTATGTACTATCGAAGCCCCGAATCCGCCTAAGGTAAACGAAGGCCTAATTACAAGCGGAAAACCGTATTCTTGGGCAATCTCCTTTCCTTTTAAAAAAGAATTTGCTGTAGTAGATGGTGCTTGCCCAATGCCAATCTTTAGCATCAACTTACGAAATTGCTCCCTGTCTTCCGTAATATTGATTGCATTGATATCAACCCCTATAATGGCTACGTTAAAATCTTCCCAGATGCCTTTGTCTTCGGCTTCAATACATAAATTCAATGCTGTTTGGCCTCCCATGGTTGGCAATACGGCATCAATAGAAGGGTGTTTTTGTAAGATTTCTATAATAGACTTTGTAGTCAACGGCTTTAAATATACATTATGTGCCAATGAAGGGTCGGTCATAATAGTTGCCGGATTGGAATTGATTAGTGTCACTTCAATCCCTTCTTCTTTTAAGGAGCGAATGGCTTGGCTGCCGGAGTAGTCAAACTCACAGGCTTGCCCAATGATGATAGGCCCCGAGCCTATGATTAAAACCGATTTGATGTTGTTGTTTTTTGGCATCTGTATTAATTTTTTATATCCGGCCGCCACCGGCAATGCAAATATTTAAAATTTCTTGATTCTACAAATCAATTCGTTTTAAAACTTATAAAAAGATATAAAAAAAGGTGTTACTAAAAAGTAACACCTCTATATTTTAAAACGATAAAATCATTATTTCTTTGGTCTGGGCTCAGATGAAACCGATAATTTCTTTCTTCCTTTTGCTCTTCTTCTTGCCAATACCTTTCTACCGTTGGCACTGGCCATTCTCTCCATAAAGCCATGCTTGTTTCTTCTTTTGCGTTTTGACGGTTGAAATGTTCTTTTACTCATTATAGTAGTCTTTAAAAATCGTTGTATTCTATTTCTTGCAGGCTTTCAAAAAGCTATTGCTAAAATCGAGCGCAAATATACAAATCCTTTTGTGTTTTACAAATAGTTTTTTTAAGAAAAAATTAAATTTTTTAGGGGCTTTATGTTGCAAATATTCAATATTTTTATAAAAATTTTTAAGAAAGATGAATCAGTATCAAAAACCTATGCTCAAAGAGGGGAGTTTAAAAGATAAAGTAATTGTGATTACAGGAGGGGGCAGCGGACTTGGAAAAGCAATGACCACTTATTTTTTAGAATTGGGTGCCAAGGTGGTTATCACTTCACGAAATTTAGAAAAACTACAAAAAGTTACCATAGAATTAGAAGAAAAAACCGGAGGCAAGGTATTGCCGGTACAGTGCGATGTACGCAATTATGACGAAGTAGCAGCGATGTTAAAAGCAACGTTAGATGAATATGGCAAGGTTGACGGCTTGCTCAACAATGCTGCCGGTAATTTTATAAGCCCTACAGAACGGCTGTCTGCCAATGCTTTTGATACTATTATAGATATTGTATTAAAAGGTACCAAAAATTGTACCTTGGCATTTGGCAAGCACTGGATTGATATCAAACAGCCGAAAGCTACCGTATTAAATATTGTTACTACCTATGCATGGACAGGCTCAGCGTATGTAGTGCCCTCAGCTACAGCAAAAGCGGGAGTGTTGGCAATGACGCGCTCATTAGCCGTAGAATGGGCAAAATATGGTATTCGATTTAATGCCATCGCCCCGGGGCCTTTTCCTACCAAAGGCGCATGGGACCGGTTATTGCCGGGCGATTTGAAAGATAAATTTGACATGAAAAAGAAAATACCCTTACGCAGGGTCGGCGAACACCAAGAATTGGCAAATTTAGCGGCCTATTTGATGTCTGATTTTTCTGCCTATATCAACGGAGAAGTTGTTACCATTGACGGAGGCGAATGGTTACAAGGCGCCGGAGAGTTTAATATGCTCGAAGCCATTCCGCAAGAAATGTGGGATATGCTCGAAGCTATGATACGCTCAAAAAAACGAAAAAGTTAATAAAACACCCTAAATAATTGTCACTAAACTTGTTAAAGTTTATAAGTACTCACTGAATAGTAACATTAATCAAAATTAAATTATGAAGAAACTAATTCTATCAATTACACTATTATTTTTTATCGGCAATTTCTATGCACAAGATATTGCCTTAAAAGACGCTAAAAAAACAGGCGGTGAAATCAATAAAGGAGCTATTCCTGTTGACCCGAATGTAAGAACCGGAAAACTTGCCAATGGCATGACCTATTATTTACGCAATAATGGCAAACCCGAAGACAAAGTAGTATTGCGGCTTGCTGTAAATGCCGGCTCTATTTTAGAAGATGATGACCAACAAGGCCTGGCACACTTTATGGAACACATGAATTTTAACGGTACAAAAAACTTTAAGAAAAACGAACTTGTAGATTATTTACAAAGTATCGGCGTTAAATTCGGTGCACATCTCAATGCCTATACAGGTTTTGACGAAACCGTTTATATTTTGCCTATACCCAGTGACAATGAAGAAAAACTAGAAAAAGGATTTCAAATTTTAGAAGATTGGGCATTCAATACCTTATTGACAGATGAAGAAATAGATAAAGAAAGAGGCGTAGTGTTAGAAGAATACCGCTTGGGCTTAGGGGCAGACAAACGTATGTTGGGAAAATATTTGCCTAAAATTATGCACAACTCAAAATATGCCAAACGTTTGCCTATCGGAAAAAAAGACATTTTAGAAAATTTTGACCACGAAGCCATCCGTAGGTTCAGAAAAGATTGGTACCGGCCGGATTTAATGGCTGTAGTTGCCGTAGGGGATATTGATTTAGATAAATTAGAAGCCAAAATTAAAGAACACTTTAGCAAACATCCGGCGGCTGTAAATCCTAGAGAACGTAAAGTTTTTGATGTGCCAACCCACCAAGAAACTTTGGTAGCCGTTGAAACCGATAAAGAAGCCACTTTTAACCAAGTACAATTGTTATATAAAGACCACGGTTTTCCAACACCCGAAGTTACTATTGGCGATTATAAAAAATCAATGGTGAAAAGGTTGTTTTCTCAAATGATTAACAATCGATTGGATGAATTGCGAAATGGTGAAAACCCACCCTTTGTATTTGGCTTTTCATATTATGGCGGAACATGGGCCAGAAGTAAAAATGCCTATCAATCATTGGCGTATACCAGCGAAACAGGGCAGTTAAACGCGTTAAAAGTACTGTTGGAAGAAAACGAACGCGTAAAACGTTATGGATTCCAAAAAGGCGAATTTGAACGTGCCAAGAAAGATATCATGGCCAGTATGGATAAAGCCTATCAAAACAAAGACAAAACCGAATCTAGAAACTATGTAAGTGAATACGTTCGTAATTTTTTAGAAAAAGAACCGATTCCGGGTATAGAATGGGAATATGATTTCTATAAAAAAGAACTCCAGAATATAGATTTAGAAGAGGTTAGTTTGTTAATTAACAATTACTTACACAAAGATAACCGAGTAGTAGTACTAACCGGAACCGATAAAGAAGGTGTGCCTAAAGTTACCGAACAACAAGTTTTAGACATATTGGCAGCCGTTGAAAAAGAAGATATCAAACCGTATGAGGATAAAGATTTGGGAGATGCTTTGATGACAGAATTGCCAAAAGCCGGAGCCATTATCAAAGAAGTGAAAAATGAAGGCCTGGGTATCACTACATTAACCTTGGTAAACGGAGCCACCGTAGTGTATAAAAAAACCGATTTTAAAGATGATGAAGTACTGATGAGTGCTTATAGTTATGGAGGTGCTTCGTTGTATGATACCGAAACCCTCAAGAAAACTTCCCATGCCAATGGCGGTTTGGCTGAAGCCGGAATTAACGGATTTAACAAAACAGATTTAGGAAAATTACTCTCGGGTAAAATCGCAAATGTAAACCCACATATCGGTTCTATTAGCGAAGGCTTAAGCGGAAGTTCTACCCCTAAAGACCTCGAAACCATGTTTCAAATGACCTATTTGTATTTTACCGCTTTGAATAAAGACGATAAAGCCTTTAAGTCGTATGTCAATAAACAAAAAGCATTTTTAGGTAATATTTTATCGAATCCGAGTTTTTATTTCCAAATAGAATTGGGGAAATACTTAAATCAAAATAACAAACGGTATGTTGGTTTTCCATCAACCGAAGATTGGGATAAAGCCGATTATGAGTTGGCGTATCAAAAATATAAAGAGCGTTTTGCCAATGCCGGCGATTTTCATTTTTATTTCGTAGGTAATTTTGATGAAGCCAAACTAAAAAAATATATAAAACAATATATTGCCAGTTTGCCGGGTTCAAAAACACATGAAAAATTTGTAGACCACGGCTTTAGGCCTTTGTACGGTACCCACGAAAAAATTATAAAAAAAGGTTCAGAGCCTAAGAGTACAGTAAGAATTCAATTTGCCGGCGAAACGCCTTATAATGAAAAAGAAGCCTATATGTTAAAAAACTTAGGCGAAATTTTGACAATCAAATTGATTGAAAAATTACGTGAAGAAGAAAGTGGAGTATACGGAGTAGGTGCTCGTGGCGGTATGTCTAAATACCCTTATAGCTCTTATAGCTTTTCAATTTCTTTTCCTTGTGGGCCTGAGAATGTTACCAAGCTAAAAGAAGCTGCCTTGGCAGAATTACAAACAATAATTGATAATGGGCCACAAGAAAAAGATGTCAACAAAATTAAAGAAGCACAGTTATTAGACTATAAAGAAAATTTAAAGAAAAACAGGTATTGGTTAAATGCATTGAGAAATGCCGATTTTAACCAAAAAGACCGCGCTAAAATTATTGGGCGTACCAAAGAAATTGACGCCATTACCGCTAAAGATATACAGGCAGTAGCCAAAAAATACCTTTCAGGCGGATACATTTTTGCCGTTTTATATCCTGAAAATCAGGAATAAATAAGCAAAAATACCTATAAAGAGCCACTAAAAAATAACGCTTATTTTTTAGTGGTTTTTTTGTTGATGCATTGTTCACAACTTCATTTTAGAAACTCATAAATAGTTGTATTTTTATACACTCAAAAATCATGACTTTTAATGGGTAAAATTATTGCCATAGCCAATCAAAAAGGTGGAGTAGGTAAAACAACTACCACCATCAATTTAGCCGCCGCCTTAGGCGTATTAGAGCAAAAGATATTGTTGATAGATGCCGACCCGCAAGCCAATGCAACTTCGGGCTTGGGAATTGATGTAGAACAAGTAGCCAATGGTACCTATCAATTATTGTTGCATTCGGCAAAAGTTGAAGATACCATAATCAAAACAACATCACCCAATGTAGATATCATTCCGGCACATATTGATTTGGTGGCTATCGAATTAGAATTGGTAGATAAAGAACGAAGGGAATACAAACTCAAAGAAGCAATCGATGCAATAAAAGATTCGTATGACTATATCGTCATAGACTGTGCGCCCTCTTTAGGGCTGATAACCTTAAATGCATTGACTGCCGCTGATGCCGTAATCATACCGATACAATGTGAATACTATGCGTTGGAAGGATTGGGTAAATTGTTAAATACTATCAAAAGCGTACAAAAAATCCACAATGCTGAATTAGACATTGAAGGCCTGTTATTAACCATGTACGATTCGCGCTTACGCCTGTCAAATCAAGTAGTGGCTGAAGTAAAAAAACATTTTCACAATATGGTTTTTAAAACCATTATTCAGCGTAATATCAGGTTGGGAGAAGCTCCGAGTTATGGCGAAAGTATCATTGCATATGATGCCACTA